>JAUWGC010000028.1 GCA_030606625.1 Bacteroidales bacterium
GGATTGTAAAAAGGCCCTGCAGGAAAGTAGTGGTGATATGGAAAAAGCGATCGATATTCTGAGGAAAAAAGGCCAAAAAATTTCTGCAAAAAGAGCTGATAGGGAAGCAACAGAAGGTGTAGTCATCGCAAAGACCAATGCTGATAAAACATTTGCGGCAGTGATTATGGTGAACTGCGAAACAGACTTTGTAGCAAAGAATTCCGGTTTTGTTGAGTTTGTAAACCAGGTTGCAGACAAAGCGATTGAAAAGGCACCCATATCTCTTGAAGAATTAAAAGGCCTGGATCTGAATGGCAGAACAGTTGAAGAAAACCTGACTGACCAGGTTGGAAAAATTGGTGAAAAGATTGAGCTGTCAAAATATGAATTTATTGAAGCACCAATGACTTTTGCTTATAATCATATGGGTAATAAACTTGCTACTATCCTTGGCCTTAACGGGGTGGTTATTAAGAATATTGAAGAAACAGGTAAGGAACTGGCCATGCAGGTTGCAGCGATGAACCCGGTAGCTATCGATAAAGAAAACGTGGATCAGAAAATCATTGAAAAAGAGATTGAAATCGGGAAAGAACAGGCCCGGCAGCAAGGAAAACCCGAAGAAATGCTGGAAAAGATCTCAGTGGGTAAACTAAATAAATTCTTTAAAGATAATACACTGCTTAATCAGGAATTTGTCAGGGATACCAAGAGAACCGTACGTCAGTACCTTGCTGAACAGGATAAAGATTTGATGGTGACCGGCTTTAAACGCTTGATGCTAAGTGCATAAAGAACTAAAGGTGATGAAGTCTTGTTCGCTAAAATAACCAGGATCTATTGATTGAGAAGTTCTTTGACGATTCCTGCAATGGTCTTGTTGTCTGTTTTGCCAGCCAGTTGTTTTGTTGCAATACCCATTACCTTGCCCATTTCTTTAATACTGTTTGCATTCGTATCTTCAATTATCTTTAGAATTGCTTTCTTCACTTCTTCTTCCGGCATTTGTTCCGGCAGGTATTTATTTATGATGGATGCCTGGAATTCTTCTACCTCGGCAAGGTCGGACCGGTTTTGCGACCTGTATATTTCGGCTGATTCCTTTCTTTGTTTTACCAGCTTCTGAAGGATCTGCATCTCAACATCATCAGGTATTTCACCTCCACTGATGTCTTTCCCGGTTTTTGCCAACAATAAAGCAGCTTTAATAGCACGAAGAGCATCGAGCTTTTTGACATCCTTTGCCAGCATGGCATTCTTGATATCGTTATTTATTAATTCAACTAAACTCATGATTTTTATGTTATGCGTTAATCAATTAATCGACATTATCGTGTAAATAGGAGTTGTCGGATTTTAGTTCAATGTTATCTTCTTCATCTTCAGAAAGGCTGTATCTTGATATGATCTTGTCAGATGAAGGTTTTCCTTCTGAAAGTTTTACATTTCGACGTACATAAGCAGGTTCATTCTCCAATTCTGAAAGCCCACCAGGTGTTTTGAGCTTAATGCTTAAATCTTTTAGTTGTTTAATTCGTTCCTGTGTTTTTATGTCCATCTTTTCCTCATTAATTATATGTTTGCCTTTTATTGTAGAAGGAGTACCGCTGGTTTTCCTGTACGGTTTATTGTCCTGAAACAATTCTCCGGCCGTGGTTGATGATGGTTTTTTCTTTAACGGTTTTTTCGCTTCATGTGTCATGAAGTTTGGCATGGTATTAAAGAATTCCTGATCTGATCCGAATGCTTTCTTCTCGGCAGATATAGGCGTATTCTTAATAGTTTTGTTTATAGTGAAAAGTTCTATTTCATTAACATTTACCTCTAAAGGCACATCATTATCTGCAACTGTATCATCGAACAGTTTTTTGTCGAGAATATGTACGATCTTGTCTTTCTTTGGCGCTTCACCATCTATCTCATTCTGATAAAAGCCTGTAGCAACAACTGTTACATTGATTTTTTTATCCAGCGAATTGTCTTTACCTACTCCCCAGATAATCTCGACTTCAGAACCAGCTTCGGCGATGATGAATTCGGTGATTTCAGTGATCTCATCCATATAGATTTCATTGTCCCCTGATGCAAGATAAAGAAGTATATTGTTCGTACCTTTAATGTTATTGTCATTTAACAGGGGAGAAGTCAATGCCATTTCAATGGCTTCCCTTGCGCGGTTTTCACCTTCAGCAGAACCAGTTCCCATGATGGCTACGCCACTGTTTTTCATAACTGTGTTAACATCTTTAAAATCAATGTTTACAACAGCTTTAACAGTGATAATTTCTGCAATTCCCTTGGCTGCCGTAAGTAAAATATTGTCTGCTTTTGCAAAAGCCTTTGTTAAAGGCAGGTCACCATATAGTTCTCTAAGTTTATCATTACTGATTATCAAAACAGCATCGCAAAATTGCCTGAGTTCCTTTATGCCTTCAATGGCCTGCATATTTCTTTTTCTTCCCTCAAATGAGAATGGGATCGTAACAATTGCAACGGTAAGGATCTTCTGCACATCTTCACAGGTAAGGTCAATTTCTTTTGATAATTGGGCGATAACAGGTGCGGCTCCTGTTCCTGTTCCACCTCCCATACCGGCAGTTATAAACAACATTTCGGTATTATTTTTCAGTATTTCCTTGATCTCCTCAGATTTTTCCAAAGCAGCTTTTTTACCAACAGATGGGATTGAGCCGGCCCCCAATCCTTTTTTGCCGAGATAGATCTTATTAGGGACAGGGCTCATTTCAAGAGCTTGCATGTCTGTGTTACAGATGATAAAATCAACACCGGCAATACCTTGGTTGTACATATGGTTGACGGCATTATTTCCACCGCCACCGACACCAATTACCTTAATGATTGATGATTTGTTTTTGGGTGATCTAAAAGTGATTATATCTTCCATGCTACAATGAATTTAGGTTACTTTAAATGGTTAATAAAGTTGTTAGTTAAAATATATAGCTTTTGATTTATGTTATTCCAGTTCATCTCCCTCAAACCAGTCCTGGATTTGTTTCAGGAAGCTGGGCCTCTTCAGGCTTTTCTTTTCCTTTGCTTTCGATTTTTTGTTATCTTCTTCCCTGACCGGGTTTTCCCCCTTTTCATATCTTGAAATGCCTTCAATGACGAGACCAACTCCTGTTGCATACATCGGACTGGCCATTTCATCGGGTACATCATTTGCAAGATGTTCGTTCGGGTATCCGATACGGGTATCCATGCCTGTCATAAATTCGCATAGTTGGGCAATATGCTTCAGCTGGGCGCCACCTCCGGTCAATACGATCCCTGCGATGAGCTTCTTTTCATAGCCTGAATTTTTTATCTCATAATAGATGTGTTCAATGATCTCCTCCATCCTTGCCTGGATAATGCTTGCAAGATTCTTCAGGGTGATTTCTTTAGGTGGTCTTCCACGTAAGCCGGGTATTGCAACGATCTCTTCTTCCCGGTTTTCACTTGCCAATGCTGAACCGAATTTAATTTTCAGTTCTTCAGCATGTTTCTTAATGATAGTACATCCTTCTTTGATGTCTTCTGTGATGATATCTCCCCCAAATGGAATTACTGATGTATGGCGGATAATACCATCCTGGAAAATAGCGATGTCGGTTGTTCCTCCGCCAATATCTACCAGGACAACACCAGCTTCTTTTTCTTCATCGCTTAAGACAGCCAGAGCTGAAACAATAGGCTCAAGTATCAGGTCAACCACTTCAAGCCCTGCTTTTCTTACACATTTGTAGATGTTTTTTGCAGCTGCAGTCTGGCCAATGATGATATGGAAATTGGCTTCCAGGGTATTTCCCAACATACCGATCGGTTGCTTGATTCCCTGTTCTGCATCAATGATATATTCCTGTGGAATGACATCAATGATTTCCTCGCCAGGGCTCATATTAAGATTAAACATGTTATTGTTCAGGGTGTCGATATCCTCCCGGCTTATCTCTTCATCGATATTTTTTCTAATTATACTTCCGTGGTGCTGAATACTCTTGATATGCTGGCCAGCGATCCCGACATTTACATAATTGATGTCTACACCTGATTTCTGCTCTGATTGTTCTATCGCAATCCTGATAGAGGTAACCGTATTTTCAATATTTGAAACAAGCCCTCGCTTGACACCAATGGATTCAGTTTTGCCATGGCCAAGGATCTTGATTTTGCCATGTTCATTCTTTTGCCCAACGATGGCAGCAATTTTAGTTGTGCCAATATCCAATCCTACTATAATATCCGAAGTTTCCATAGTTTTATTATTTTGAACAAACAATTTGATTCTCGTATTTTAAATTGATCTTTTTATATTTTCTCCAACCTTTTTCTCCAATACCTTGCTTGTAAAAAGCAACCAGTTTTGTAAATTTTTTTTCCATGTTGTTGATATCACCAAAAATGATCAGGTGTCCACCTAATTTGGGAACAAGCTCAAATTCACCCTGGTCATTGACATATATCTGATCGATTTGTGCATTTAACAATTCGTCATTTATTATAACTCTTGCCATTGAAAGTATCTGGCGGTGGATTGATTGCCCGTGTAAAGTGTCAGTGTCAATAACATTATTTTTGGCAGGAATATGACGTTCGTTAATATTTCCATTAGCTATCAGTACCCTGGCAAAATATTTGCTACTGGCAGGGAAGATCAATCCCTCCTCATTTATGTAATATTTCTGATTTCTTTTGTTGATAATTAATATGATGGGTTTTCTCTGCTTGATTTTAATATTAAAACATCCTTCGATATTGATGTATATATTGGCTGAAGCAATGTAAAGATTCTTATTCAGGATTTGCCTGATCTTCTCAATATGTATATCTTCCAATGGTTTGCCAATAATAGAATCTGACGAACGGATAATTTCTGCTTTGATTTCATCTGATATGATAAGAGGATCACTTTTATTATAGTCAACCATAACATTAAATTGACAACAGGTCATGTTGCTATGCCTGGCTTCAATAAAACCAAGCAAAACAAATAAACCTGCAATCAAAACAGTCCAGCTTAGTATGACAAATATTCTTTTCATCTCTCTTTTTGTTTTAATAGATTTTCAATTGGTTCGGCCAATTGGTCTATGTCCCCGGCACCAAGTGTTAACAATACCTGTATGTTTTTTTTCTCTAATTCAGGCAGGAGATCATCTTTTGAACAAAGCATTTTTTTAGGAATACGGATCTTTTTCAACAGCATATCTGAATTAATGCCTTTAAGGGGTTTTTCCCTTGCAGGATAGATATCCAGTAAGATTACTTCATCGAGTTGGTCCAGGCTCCGGGCAAATTCATCAGCAAGGTCACGGGTTCTTGAATAGAGATGAGGTTGAAATACACCTGTGATTTTCTTCTCCGGATACATTTCTTTTACAGCATTAATGCACGATGATATTTCTATGGGATGATGAGCGTAATCATCTATGTAAATTGTATTACCATTTGAATACCGGATATCAAACCTTCGTGTAACTCCCATATAGGTTTCGAGGCCTGCCTTGATTTCATCATACTCAATACCCAGTTCAACACAAACTGCTACTCCTGCCAGGGCATTTTCTATGTTGTGCCTTCCGGGAATTCTGAAATGAATATTCCTTATAATACCATCAGGCGTGTGTATGTTATATTCAAATATGTTATTCACTACCTGAATATCTTCTGCGAAGTAATCTGCAATTCCATCCACTACATATGTGATAATGGTTACATCGTTTTTAAAATTTCCTGTTAATTTATTGTTAATGATTAATTCACCGGCATCTTTGATCTGTGTGGCGAAAGTTTCAAATGATTTTTTCAGGTTTTCCCTTGAGCCATAAATATCCAGATGATCAGTATCTATTGAAGAGATCACTGCAATATCAGGGTGAAGGGTTAGGAAAGACCGGTCAAATTCATCTGCTTCCACAATAAAAATTTCAGCATCATTATAGCCAATAAAATTTGAATTGTAGTTTTTCATAAATCCGCCAATGAAAGAATTGGTCTTAACACCGGAGTGATTGAGAATATGTGCAATGATTGATGATATCGTGGTTTTCCCATGTGTTCCGGCCACTGCGACTGTAAATTTATCTTTGGTGAGCAAACCAAGGATTTCAGATCTTTTCTTAACCGGGATATTTTTACTTTTCAGGTATAACAATTCTTTGTGATTCTCCGGAATGGCAGGGGTATAAATGACCAGGTCCACGTTCTCCGGAATGGCCGTGGTGTCTTCTTTAAAATGGATACATATACCTTCAGATGCCAATTCCTCTGTCAGCGATGTGGATATCCGGTCGTATCCGTGTATTTCTATACCACGGGCATTGAAATATTTTGCAAGAGAGCTCATTCCAATACCCCCGATCCCAATAAAATAGATAATATGTATGTTTTTCAGGTCCAATGTTTGTTGTTTATGTTTTCATTAATGAAATAATTTCATCAGTAATTTTAATTGCTGCATCCCTTATCCCAAGCTTTAAAATATTGTTTTCCAGCTTTTTAAGCTCATTGTTTTCATTTATTAATGAAATGATTGATGCATGTAGTTTTTCATTTTGTTCACTGTCTTTTATCATCCGGGCCGCTTCTTTTTTTACCAAAGACATAGCATTTTTTGTTTGGTGATCTTCTGCGGCACTTGGCAAAGGAATAAGGATCACCGGTTTACCGGCAACACATAATTCCGAAATGACTATTGCACCGGCACGGGAAACTACAAGATCTGCGATAGCATATGCATAATCCATTCTGCTTATAAAATCATGGATCTTGACATTTTTATCAACCTTATCTGGTGTTATTTTTTGTTTTAGCTGATTGGTTGCTTCACAGGCCGCTTCATAACAGAGTTTGCCTGTTTGCCAAATGATCTGTATGTTGTTTTCGATCAATGACTCAAGGCAAGCCTGAATATTCTTATTGATAGACATCGCTCCCTGACTGCCGCCTATGATCAGCAATGTCTTTTTTGTTTCCTGTAACTTAAAAAAATCATATGCCCCGGACTTTTTATCATCCAGGTTCAGAATATCTTGTCTTACAGGGTTACCGGTGATTACGATCTTAGATCCGGGAAAAAACCTGTCCATCCCATCATAGGCAACACAGATCTTATTTACATGTTTTGATAAAAGTCTGTTAGTTATTCCCGGATAGGAGTTCTGTTCCTGGATGATCGTAGGAATGCCTTTTCTGGCAGTAACCTTGATAGTTGGCCCGCTGGCATAACCACCAACACCGATAGCAATATCAGGTTTGAATTTATTGACTATATGGTTTGCTTTTGTCAGGCTGCAAATGAGTTTAAGAGGAAATAACATGTTTTTCAATGTCAGGTTGCGTTGTAATCCACTGATCCATAATCCCTCAATCGGGTATCCAGCCTTTGGCACCTTTTCCATTTCCATCTTTCCCCTGGCGCCCACAAATAGAATATCAGGATTGTCAAGCCTGGCCTTCAGAGCGTTGGCAATGGCTATTGCCGGGAAAATGTGTCCTCCCGTACCTCCTCCACTTATTAATATTCTATGTTTAGGCTGTTGCATATTGACCTTCCTTTATTTGTTCATTCTCAATTTCTTTGCTGACACTTAAAATGATGCCAATTGCAATACTGGTAAACCAGATCGATGTTCCTCCCATACTGATCAGTGGTAATGTCTGACCGGTAACGGGTATAAGATTAACAGCCACAGCCATATTGACCATGGCCTGGAATACAAGGCTAAACCCAACACCAATTGTCATGAATGCACCGAAATTTCTTGGGATCTTGATTACAATCTTAACAACACGGAAAAACAAGATAAGATACAGCAGTACTATGAATGCTCCTCCCAAAAGTCCGTATTCTTCAATGATGATGGCAAAAATAAAATCAGAGTAAGGGTGGGGGAGAAAGTTTCGTTGTGTGCTGTTACCGGGCATCTTCCCCAAAAGCCCTCCGGAAGCAATTGCTATCTTGGATTGTTCAATTTGATAAAGTTTATCATTGTTCGCATTTTCCTTGTTGAAGAAGCTGGTGATCCTGTTGTTCCATGTCGTGGTCCTGGGCATAATATCAGTAAATATCCTTGCCATCGCTAATAGAATGACAAACGCAACTATGCCGATTCCGATGAAAGAAAGCAAATACTTTAACCTGACCCGGCCGATATACATAAGGATAAGACTGGTAATAAACAACATTGCTGCCGTGGAGAAATTCGAAGGAAGGATCAATATGCAAACGATCAATACCGGTATCATCATTGGGACAAAAGATGATTTAAAGTCTTTGATATGATTTTGCTTCTTTGTAAGCTGACGGGCAAGGTACATGATCAGTGTAAGTTTTGCCAGGTCAGAAGTCTGAAATGATAAATTAAATGGAAGTGGCAGGAAACGCCTTGCTTCATTAACGTTGTACCCTATTATTAGTGTGAGGATCAGTAAGGGAATAGCAATATAAAGGGCAATCTGGAAAATTCGTGAAAAATAGGTGAACTTGATAAGATGTGTGAGATACATCAATAAGAAACCGAATAACAAAATGATCAAATGCTTAAGCATATAATATTCGGTATTTCCTCCATGGGTTTTATAGGCCAGTGTTCCGGTTGAACTATAGACCGTTAGTAATGAGAAGATGGACAAAATGATCACTACTGCCCAAATGACCTTATCTCCTTTAATATTTCGAATAAAACTGTTCATATTATTCCATCTCTGTTTATAGATCCTTAACTATTTTCTTGAATTGGTTTCCCCTGTCCATATAATTTTCAAACAGATCAAAACTGGCACAGGCAGGAGATAACAATACAACGTCATTCTTTTTTCCAAGAGAAAAGGCATACTTAACAGCGTCTTCCATAGATTGTGTTTTGACTATTGTTTCCACCATGCCTGAAAATGCAGAATAGATCTTTGAGGTGTCCACACCAAGGCACACGATAGCTTTTACTTTTTTCTTTATCATATCTTGTAAAATAGTGTAGTCATTACCTTTATCTATACCACCGGCAATCAAGATCACTTTTTTGTTTATGCTTTCCAGGGCATACCAGGTAGAATTGATATTGGTTGCTTTGGAATCATTGATAAATTCAATTCCCTGGATGTTTACCACAAATTCCAGGCGATGCTCAATATTCTGGAAATCAGATAAGCTTTGTTTTATGTTTTCATTTCTGATTTCAAGTACCCTGGCAGCTATAGCTGCTGCCATTGAATTGTAGATATTGTGCTTTCCCTGTAATGCTAGTTTTTCTAAAGTCATAATTAATTTATTTGAGTTGATATTTACAATAAATTTATTATCAGTAATATATGCTCCATCCTTAATTAATTTTTCTTTTATCGTAAAAGGCAGTTTCCTGGCTTTTACTTCTCTTTTCTCCAATTCTTTTTTTATCACCTGATCATCCAGGCAATAGATAAATACATCCTCTTTCGTTTGATTCCTGATAATGCGAAATTTAGAATCAACATACTTTTGGAAATTGTATTCGTAGCGGTCGAGATGATCAGGAGTAATGTTCAACAAAATGGCAATATCTGCTTTGAAATCAAACATACCATCAAGTTGAAAGCTGCTGATTTCAAGTACATAATAGTCGTATTTCCGATCAGCAACCTGCATGGCAAAACTATAACCGACATTTCCGGCCAGCCCGGCATTCAATCCTGCATTCTTCAGGATATGGTGAGTTAGTAATGCAGTTGTGGTTTTACCGTTGCTTCCTGTGATGCAGATCATCTTTGCCATGGTAAACCTCCCTGCAAATTCAATTTCAGAGATCACCGGAATCCCTTTGTCTTTAATCATTTGAATGACAGGGATATAGTCGTGTATCCCAGGGCTTTTTATTACCTCATCCGCCTTCAGAAGGATTTCCTTAGTATGCTTCCCTTCTTCATACCGAATATCATACTGTAAAAGAACTTTCTTGTATTTATCATTGATTTCTGCAATGTCCGAGACAAAAACATCATAACCTTTTTTTCTTGCCAGGACCGCTGATCCTGTCCCACTTTCTCCTGCACCTATAATAACTATATTGTTTTTGCTCATTCAATAGTTTATCTGAGTTTAAGTGTTATAATTGTCAAAACAGCCAACATTATTCCCACAATAAAAAACCGCTGAACTATTTTGGGTTCAGTGTATCCCGATAACTGAAAATGATGATGAAGGGGAGACATCTTTAAAATTCTCCTGCCTTCACTGTACTTCCGTTTGGTATATTTGAAATAGGAAACCTGTAAGACTACTGATAAACTTTCTACCATGAATATTCCGCATAGAATTGGTATTAGCAACTCTTTTCTAATAAGAATAGCAAATACTGCAATGGTACCACCGATCATAAGACTACCTGTATCGCCCATGAACACTTGTGCGGGATATGAATTGTACCAGAGAAAGCCGATACATGCTCCTACAAATGCACTTATATAAATGGTTAGCTCACCCGTATTGGGGATATACATGATATTCAGATAATCAGCAAAAATGATATTACCTGAAATCCATGCCAGGATCCCTAAAGTGGCTCCTATAATGGCAGATGTGCCTGTTGCAAGGCCATCCATCCCGTCGGTCAGATTAGCCCCGTTGGAAACAGCAGTGATGATCAGGATCACTATAGGTATAAAGATCAGGAATGCATAATTCCTGTATCCTTTTCCTAACCAGGAAATCAGGACAGCATAGTCCAGCTCATTATTTTTTAAGAATGGAATGGTGGTCTTGGTTGATTTGATTTCTTCTTTCGAGAACTTATGGGACAGATCTGTTGTAGTAATTTCTGTCTGTACAATAGGATCAGAATCAGAATAATTTTTTTCACGAATGACAACTGAATCGCTGAAATACATGGTTAGACCTACCACAAGGCCAAGGAATGCCTGTGCGAAAATCTTATACTTGCCAGGCAATCCTTTTTTGTTCTTTTTAAACACCTTGATATAATCATCGATGAACCCGATAAAGCCAAGCCAGATTGTTGTGAATAACATCAGGATGATATATACATTATGAAGGTTTGCAAACAGCAGGGTCGGGATGAGAACAGCATTAAGGATGATTAATCCTCCCATTGTGGGAGTACCCTGCTTATTGAGTTGTCCTTCCAGTCCAAGGTCGCGTATGGTCTCACCTACCTGCTTCCTGTTCAGGAATTTGATCCATCGTTTTCCAAAAAGCAATGAAATGATGAGAGATACAATGACTGCCATTGCAGCCCTGAATGAGATATACTGGAACACACCTGCACCAGGGAAGTCATAATATCTATCTAAATAATCAAATAAGTAGTAAAACATGATCAGTTATTGATTTGGATTTCAAGTAACTCTATCAATATCTTTTTATCATCAAAAGGATATTTTTTCCCTTTGATTTCCTGGTATTTTTCATGGCCTTTGCCTGCCACCAGAATAATATCATTGGATTTTGCCATGGCACAGGCAGTTTTGATGGCCTGCCTGCGGTCAACAATTGATAATATCTTTCTAACATGAATCGGATCGAGGCCAGTCTCCATCTCTTTAATGATCTGTTCTGGTTTTTCCGACCTGGGATTATCGGAAGTCAGGATGACCTTGTCACTCTGCTCGCATGCAATCCTGGCCATTAATGGCCTTTTTTGTTTGTCGCGATCACCACCGGCGCCAACAACTGTTATAAGTTGTTCGTTTTTTGTTCTCAGAGTTGTAATGGCTTGTAAAGCATTTTTCAGTGCATCCGGAGTATGGGCATAATCAACTATTGCAATAATATTGTTAACAGAACGGATTGTATCGAACCGGCCTTCTGCTGATTCAAGCTGACTCATTATGGTTATCACACTTGAAGGATCCTGTCCCAGAATTATGGAGGTGGCATAAACTGCCAGCAGATTGTAGGCATTGAAAATACCGGTTAGTTTACACCATACTTCTTTACCTTCTATATTCAGCAGTAATCCGTCAAATTGATTTTCAATGACCTTGCATTGAAAGTCAGCCATACTTTTAATACCATAAGTATATTTTGAAGCCCTGGTATTTTGGAGCATAAACCTGCCATTTATGTCATCTATATTACTGAGTGAAAATGCATTAGGTGAAACAGAATCAAAAAACCTCTTCTTTATTTCAATATATTCCTTGAATGATGAGTGATAATCAAGATGTTCATGGGTTATGTTGGTAAAGATGGCCCCGTCGAAATCCAGGCCTGCTATTCTTTCCTGATCAATAGCATGTGAACTGATTTCCATAAAAACAAACTCACAGCCGGTGTCGATAATCTGACGTAATAACTTGTTTATTCGGATTGGATCAGGAGTTGTGTGGGTGGTATCAAGCACATTGTCATTGATCCTGTTATTTATTGTGGAAAGCAGCCCTGTGCCATATCCCAGTGATCTGAACATCTGGAATAATAATGTGACAATAGTAGTTTTACCATTTGTGCCGGTAACACCGATTAATTTTATGTCTTCCGAGGGGTTTTCATAATAATTGGATGCGACAACCCCGAGAGCATACTTACTGTTTTTAACTTTAATATATGTTATATCATGTTGTATTTCTGATGGTATGTATTCGCAGACAATGGCAATTGCACCTTTCTTTATTGCTTCATTGATAAAATAATGTCCGTCAACCTTTGTTCCCTTAAATGCCACAAACAGACTGTCCGGTAAAACAGACCTTGAATCGAAATCAACGGACTTAATCATTAACTCAGTAGTTCCGGTAATTTCTGTTATATTAACTTTATATATTATGTCTTTCAGCGATTTCAATTCAATGATTTTTAGCTTACAGATAATTCTAAAACAATATTGCTTCCTTTGCTGATTCTTGTACCAGGCTTAATAGACTGGTCAATAATGATCCCCCTGCCATGAACCGTTGTTTTTAATCCCAGGTTTTCAAGGATATATATGGCATCCCTAAGGCCCATACCCTTAACATTAGGTACAATCCCTTCCCTGGCATACCTTGGCAGGAATTTAATATGCTGTCCGTTTGGCTGGGTGACAATCCAGTCAGTATGTGCACTTGAAGTATCAACAGGTAGATCAAGGATCTGGCAGATATTACTGATGTCTTCATGCTTACCAATTGCCATCCCTGGAATAGAGACTTTTTCTTTGAATTCGGATTTTTGCAGGCAGGTATACAGATGAGTTGCATATACCTTATCCGCGATTTCTTTAAATATTGGTGCGGCTACGGAACTGCCATAATAATATCCTTGTTTGGGATCGTTAACAACTACAATACAAGAATACTTTGGATCATCAGCCGGGAAATAGCCAACAAAAGAAGAGTTGTATATTTTTTTATTATACCCTCTATTATCATCAGCCACCAGTGCAGTACCTGTTTTGCCGGCAATCTTATAAATACTGTTTTTAAAGCCTTTGGCAGTTCCATTTTGAACAACTCCCTCCAGGAGTGATTGTATAGAGTCCAGTGTCCTTTCTGAGCATATTTTCCTGCTGCGAACGACGGTTCTAAAAGATTTAATTTTCCGGCCTGATTCCCGTATCTCTTTAACAAACAATGGTTTTACCATTTTCCCATCATTGGCTATGGCATTGTAAAGCGTTAGTAACTGTAAAGGGGTTAACATTACCTCATATCCTATCGACATCCACGGCAATGTTGTTCCATACCAGTTTTGTTTGTCTTGTGGATCCTTAACAAATGGCTTAACTTCACCTTTGATCTCGATACCTAATGGTTTATCAATTCTCAGGCTTTTTATATGTGCAATATATTTTTCCGGCTTGTCCTTATATGCTTCATTGACTATATAGGAAATGCCTACGTTTGAAGATTTTTCAAAAGCTTCTCTGATTGTAATCCTGCCATCCCGTATCTTTTTAACATCCTGCATTTTACGGTCATGATAAATAACCCAGCCTTCATCTATATCAATGGTATCACTCAAAGAAATTTTTTTGTCTTCCAGAAGAGCTATCATTGATATCAGCTTGAATGTTGATCCCGGTTCAACATTTTCGGCTATAGCATAATTATATGATTCCTTATATTGACCATCTTCAGGATCGAGCTGCAGGTTTGCGATGGCCTTGATATGGCCTGTAGAAACTTCCATAAGTATTGCGCAACCCTGGGTGGCATTATGTTTAGTAAGATGTTTCATCAGGGCGTTTTCTGCAACATCCTGGATATTAACATCAATAACAGTTACAATATCTTTCCCGTTTTGAGGCTCAACTTGATTTTCGTCATATACTGGTTTCCAGTCACCGTAACTAAGCTTTCGTTTAAGCTGTTTTCCATCAGTGCCTCCAAGTATTTCACTGTAGGCACCTTCAAGTCCTACAAATAGTTTTTCTTTTCTGTTTTCAAACCCAATTGTCCTTTTAGCCAGCATTTCGAAAGGTATTTTCCTTCTGGTTTTAGGTATGATGATCAATCCGCCTTTATTTTTACCACGTCGTAGGATCGGGAAATTCCTTAGTTTTTTAAGTTGGGCATATGTGACCTGGCGGTTGACCAGAAAATAGCGATTGCCTTTTTTTCTTGCATTGACAAGGATTCTCTTATATTCGTTTTTTGGCCTGTCAGTGAAAAGATCCGACAGATAATTAGCCAGGGAGTCGATCTTATCATTGAAAAGATTGTCCGGGATCAGAGGAGAACCAACGTCCATGCGAATTTCGAAGATTGGTATAGAAGTTGCCAGTAAATATCCATCAGCTGAATATATATTTCCCCTGACAGCTTTAATGGTGAAGTATTTAAGCTCCTGCTTTTTAGCTTTATCGATTAATTCACCGCCTTCAACAAACTGAATATGGATGGCTTTTCCTATAATGGCCAGTCCCAATAACAGGATTCCAAAGTAAATCAGGTATACCTTTTTTAATATTTCTCTTTTGATATCAGTCACCCTTTTAGCGCTTTTACTCTATATAAATCTTGAATGGAGGATTTGTTGATTCTTTAATACCTCTTGTTTGTAAATGCTTTAAAATTTCAGACTGCTTAGTCTGGAACATCAGCTCAGATTTAGTAGTGATGTATTCATACCTTAATTCTTTTAATTCATCCCGGATACCTGCCATTTCCCGGACCTTCTTTTCTGCGTAGTATGTGTTAGCGATATAAAGCAATGCAAGGAAAGTCAAGTAAAAGATGAATGGCAGCAGCCTGATCACTTTTTTCTTTGTCAGGAAAGTGCCTCCCAGCACTTCCTGCATGGGTTTTTCCATGCCATTCCTGGAACTTGATGAACTTACCGCTTCTGATATTATCTTATTGGATTTCCCGGACATTTTTTAAATTTTTTCACCAATTCTTAATTTGGCACTACGTGATCTTGGATTAGCCTGCAGTTCATTTTCATCCGGTACAACCGGTTTCTTTGTCACCACTTTAAAGTTTGTCAAAACATTTCCAAAAAAGTCTTTTTTCTGCCTTCCTGTAAAATCCCCTGTTCTTATAAAATTCTTTACCAGACGGTCTTCAAGAGAATGATATGCGATGATTACCAGCCTGCCTCCTTTGACAAGTATTTCATCAGATTTTATAAGGAATGATCTTAATGCATCCATTTCCTTATTTACTTCTATCCTCAAAGCCTGGAATACCTTAGCCAGGTATTTGTTTTCCTTTCCCCTTGGTGCTAGTGTCAGTGCAATCTCACAGAGCTGATCTGTTGTACTGATTTCTTGTTTTTGCCTGGAAGAAACAATAATTGCAGCCAGCCTGAAAGCATTTTTTATTTCTCCGTAAGAAGAAAAGATCATTTTTAATTTATCTTCAGGGTAATTATTGATGATATATTTCCCATCAAGTGATTTGCGGGTATCCATTTTCATATCCAGATCTCCATCATACCTGGTAGAGAATCCTCTTTCAGGTGAATTCAATTGATGCGAGGAAACCCCAAGATCAGCCAGGATACCATTAACCGGAACAGCATTGTAGTACCTAAGGAAATTTTTAATGTATTTGAAATTGGCATTGATCAGCAAAAACCTGTTATCTTCAGGAGCATTTTGGATGGAGTCATCATCCTGGTCAAAAGCGAATAATCTACCTGTAGTCAGGTGATCCAGGATAGCCCTGGCGTGCCCGCCTCCCCCGAATGTAGCATCGACATAGATGCCATGCGGGTCAATATTTAACCCATCAATGGTTTCTTTTAGTAAAACCGGTTCGTGATACATTTTATTATTTATTCGATATCCTTGTCACCCATAACTTCTTCTGCCAGGTCTGCAAATTCATCAGGATCATAGTCAACAACTCTTTCATATTCAGCCTTATCCCATATCTCAATCTTGTTACCCACAGATGCCACTACAATTTCCTTTTTTATCTCTGCATAAGTGATTAGGTCTTTGGGAATGAGAAGCCTGCCGGTATTGTCCAGCTCAATAGCTTTTACACCAGCCATGAATTTTCTAATAAAATCCACATTCTTTTTAACAAAACGGTTTAGTTTGTTGATACGCTCACTTTCACTGTTCCATTCTGTCATTGGATACAGCTCAAGGCATTTTTGAAAAATGCTGCGTTTGATCACAAACCCGTTTCCGACGGCTAATCCCAACTGACCCTTAAAGGCAGATGGGAACATTAATCTGCCTTTAACATCAACCTTGCACTCATATGTTCCTATTATGTTTGACACTAGCAAAATAATTGAAGCGCTAATATAATAAAATGTTTACCACTTTTTACCACTTTTTACCACTTTTTTTTATTTATGTTACATTTTTTTATTAACAAACTGTTAATTATTTACTATAGATTGCTTTATTAACAGGCGTATCAAAGGAATTAAACCCTTTCTAAACAAAATATTCAGGATTTAAGAAGGCATATGATTGAAGTATATAAAAATTGTTATTTTCCGAATAGTCTTAAATTTGTATTCAGAAAGATAAATAACAAGTTGTTTACGGATGGAAAAGGAAAAAACAAATACGGGAGATATTGAGATTACTGAAAAATTCATACAACTGGATAAGGTGATAGCCAGCAAAAATCCAATGCTGTTAAAAATATTGCCGGGGTTTGTGATCAGATATCTTAAAAATGTGATCCATGAGGATACTGTTAATGATTTCATATACCGGAACAGGAAAAAATATGGACTGGATTTTGTATATGTGGCGCTTGATGAATTCGGGATAAATATCATAGTCCTGAACGAAGATAAGATACCCAAAAAGGGCCGTTATGTCATAGCTGCCAACCATCCACTTGGGGGATTGGACGGAATTGCACTGATGGGAGTTGTGGGAAAGGTCAGGAAAGATATTGTATTTCCTGTAAATGACTTATTATTGAATTTACCCAATTTAAAGGAGTTATTCATTCCGATAAACAAACATGGCAGTAATGTGCAGAATGTGCTGATTATTAATGATACATTTGAGTCGGATAAAATGATTTTATATTTCCCCGCCGGTTTGGTTTCAAGAAAACAATCGGGAGTGATTAAGGATTTACCATGGAAAAAGACATTTATAACCAAGGCAAGGAAATATAAACGTAATGTGATTCCCGTTTATATTGAAGGGAGAAACTCAAATTTCTTTTACAATTTGGCAAATTTTCGTAAATTTATGGGAATTAAATCCAATATTGAAATGTTATACCTCGTTAATGAAATGTATGGTCATTGTGGTAAGACCATTCATATTGTATTTGGTGATCCCATTACATATCAGACATTTGACAGAAGTCAAACGGATGCTTTCTGGGCTGAGATGGTAAAGCAAAAAGTTTATGAATTAAATCCATTTAAAGAATAACATATGGAAACTATTATCCCTCCTGTCGACAGGATGTTGATTGAAAAGGAGTTAAATGAAGATAGATTTATCCGTGATACAAATAACGGAAATAATAAGATATATATCTTTACTCATCATGATTCTCCCAATGTCATGAGAGAACTTGGAAGATTACGTGAAATTACATTTCGTGATGCAGGTGGCGGAACCGGAAAGGCTTTGGATATTGATAAATACGATACAGGGGATATTCCATTTAAGCAGTTGATTGTATGGGATCCGAGGGACAAGGAGATCATTGGCGGATACAGATATATACATTGCAAGGACCTGCCGATGGGAAAAGATGGTAAATTAATGACACCCACTGCAAAACTCTTTAATTATACAAAAAGATTCCTGAAAGAATATGTTCCATTTACACTAGAATTGGGTAGATCTTTTGTACAGCCAATCTACCAACCAACGGTCAATATCCGCAAGGGGATGTACAGTCTTGATAATATCTGGGATGGACTTGGCGCAATTGTAATTGATAATCCCGATATTAGATATCTGTTTGGCAAAGTGACCATGTATCCTAGTTTCGACCAACTGGCACGTGATCTGATTTTGTATTTCATTAACAAGTATTTCCCTGACGAAGAAAAATTGGTCATACCTTATGAACCAATTGAATTAAAAACGAATAAAAAGATACTTGATCATATCTTCACAGGATGTAACTATGATGAAAATTACAAGATACTTATTCAGAAAGTAAGGAGTCTGCATGAAAATATTCCCCCGCTCTTTAATGCATACATGAATTTGTCTTCTACTATGCGGACGTTTGGAACAACCTTAAACAAAAGTTTTGGCAATGTGGAAGAAACCGGAATAATCGTTACCATAGGAGATATTTACGATTACAAAAAAGACAGGCATCTTTCAACCTATAAGAAGTAGTATAAAAAACTTTTCAATGCTGATCAATACAGCAAGATTTCTTATTAGCAGCCCGGATGTTTCCAAATGTCCAAAACATTTACTTCCGGAATATGCGTTTATTGGCAGATCCAATGTGGGTAAGTCTTCATTGATCAATATGCTGACCGGCAGAAAGGGCCTGGCTAAGATATCGGGCACTCCGGGGAAAACACGATTGATCAACTATTTTATTATCAATGACAAGTGGTATCTTGTGGATCTTCCCGGATTTGGGTATGCCAAGGTATCGCGGACTGATCGTGAAAAATGGGGTAAGATGATCCGTCAGTATCTGATCCGGAGAAAAAACCTGGTATGTACTTTTGTTTTGATTGATGCAAGACGGGAACCACAAAAAATTGACAATGATCTGATCGATTGGATGGGGATTAACCAATTACCTTTTGTTATTATTTTTACAAAAACCGATAAACTAACCAGGAAGCAGCTGAACGAGAATATTAACAATTTCAGGAACCATTTGCTTCAAAAATGGGAAGCATTGCCGCAAATGATTCTATCTTCCGCAAAAACAAAAGATGGTTTGGATGAGATTATGGATTTTATTAAAGTGAATAATAAAAATTTCGGAAATCAGAGAAAAACAAGTATTAATGACTAATCAAATTCCAGAAGCAATTGCTCTTTTGCCACTCTATTACCTTGCTGAACTTTAACTTCTTTAATAATTCCTTCAATGGGTGAGATGACCAGGTTGTTCATTTTCATTGCTTCCAGCACCAGCAATTTATCACCAACCTTAATATTTTGCCCCTTTTTTGTATATATCTTTTTAATGATTCCGGGAATGAAGGCAACGATCTTTTTGGGGCCTCTTTCTTCATAAGGTTTTCTGTTCTTGAATTTTTCAGTCAGAAGAGTTTTGTATTTAACATTATCAATGATGATTGACTGGAATTGTTGTTTAGGTTTAAGTGATTCCATGATTGTGTTTTATTGATCAGAATGGAGGAATTCCATGTTTCTTCTTCTGCCGGATCTCATCTTTTTGTTTTGATATCTCAAGGCCATGAATTAGCATCTTTCTTGTTTCAGATGGTTCAATCACAGCATCAACATAACCATAAGCAGCGGCAACATAAGGATTGGCAAACTGTTGCTTGTACTCCTTGATTTTTTGTTTTCGCATTTCTTTGGGGTTTTCCGCATTTTTGATCTCATTTCGGAAAATGATATTTGCAGCTCCTTCAGGTCCCATAACTGCTATTTCAGCAGTTGGCCAGGCAAAGACAAAATCTGCTTTCAGGTGGTGAGAGCACATTGCAATGTATCCGCCGCCATATGCTTTGCGTAAAATAATAGTTAACTTGGGTACAGTGGCTTCTGAATATGCATATAGAATTTTAGCACCGTGTCTGATCACACCCGAGTGTTCCTGGTCGACGCCGGGTAAGTATCCTGGTAAGTCGACTAAAGTAATAAGAGGAATGTTGAATGCATCACAGTAACGAATGAACCTGGCAGCTTTATCAGAAGAATCGATATCCAAAACGCCTGCCAGTACCATTGGCTGATTTGCCACAAATCCAATAGTTTCGCCGTTAAGGCGGGCAAAGCCAATTACGATATTCCCGGCAAATTTCTCCTGTATTTCGAAGAACTCTGAATCATCACAAATGGCCCTGATCATATTTCTTACATCATAAGGTTGTTTGGCATCTCTTGGCAAAATGTTCTCAATATTATATAACCGCGTTTTAGGAGCCTTTTTAGGGAATGGATCAGCTTTCTTCTGGTTATTCCAGGGTATATAACTTATCAGTTGTTTGATCTGGTCGAAACATTCCTGCTCACTATTAGCAAAAAAATGTGCATTACCTGAAATTTCAGAATGTATTTTTGCACCCCCCAGTTCTTCCATTGATATTTCTTCTCCGATGGTTGTTTTGATAACTTCAGGTCCTGTGATAAACATTTTTGAGATTTTGTCGACTACGAAAACAAAATCAGTCAATGCAGGTGAATAAACTGCTCCTCCGGCGCAAGGGCCGAGTATAACAGAAATTTGTGGGATGACACCTGATGCCTGTGTGTTCCGGTAAAAAATTTCTCCGTATCCGGCAAGTGAATTTACACCTTCCTGGATCCTGGCACCTCCTGAGTCATTAATACCGATCAATGGCACCTTTAGTTTCAGTGAGTGGTCCATGATCTTACAGATTTTCTTTGCATGCATCCAACCGAGAGAACCACCAGCTACGGTAAAGTCCTGAGCATAAATGCAAACAGGATGGCCGTATAGCATTCCGGTTCCCGTAACCAC
>JAUWGC010000167.1 GCA_030606625.1 Bacteroidales bacterium
TCTCATATTGATCATATTCAACTCAATCTGTAAAGAGTTGAACCTTTCTTGCAGATACATTTCTTTGTAATCCATTTAATTCTCCCTATACTTTATTGCCACGACCAAGTTATTTCCAGGTAGGCTGGAGTTCTGCCATATTCGTGATATTTCCAGTCCATTCCTGCCATATAACCCTCAGACATACAGCGACCATAAGTAACATTACTACCCGTTGGTTTGCCATTACCTCCTATTTGTCCTGAACCCCAGACCCATCCGGCCCCCGTATTCCACCAGGCTTCTTCATGACAGAGACATTTCCTTGTTTTACTACCCGAGCCAACCCAACTAGGATTATAAATAGTTTCTATATAATAGTGTTGTTCATGATAAAAGTCCCACATATAACCATATTGATTATATGCTTTTCCCCAACACTTCAACACATAATCCATGCCGTTCCACACATCATACAAAGCATAGTGTTGAGGACCAGAACCTCCATCACTGGTTATATTGTATGTATTACCTCCGATAATTAACAATTCATTATCACTTACCTGATCAATACTCTCCCCAGTTCTAAACACATAATATCCGGTCAATCTTACGTAGCCAGCACCACCTACATTTGGTTGCATATAAAAATATTCAACCTGATCGTAAGTTCCGTTTTTGTGTCCCCAATAAATTTCAGTTTCGATTGCACTTTGAGGATTCCATACCCACATGGTATCCATTTGTAAAAGTCGTCCTGCTTTTTGCTGAAAACACTGTGTATAATCAGGCCAAGAATCTGTTGCAAAAGCACAGGAAGCAATACCTAACATAAAAACCAACAACATACCAATTAATCGTTTCACTTTCTTTCCTTTTTAGCTGTTTAGAATTTCTGCCAAAATACATATTGTGTGGAGCCTGAATCATTCTTGGTTTTCATGTTTGTTCCATCACAAAAAACTGTTCCTGCAAAACCATAGCCAGATCCCCATCTCCAAGCCCCGTCTGCATAGAGTCCTAACTTGCATCCACTGGTAGTCATATTATATGTTCCGGCTCCAGGCAACCATTCGTTACCATTGGTTATGGTTTGTGTACCACTACTTTTGATTATATGACTATCAACTTCTCCATCATTAAATAATCGCTTTTCGGTAGTTGCACCGGCATAGTCCAACAAGTTGTTACTATCTGTACTTCCTCGATGATTTCCCAGTATACTGTTGTTGGTTCCGTTATCATCAATATGGGTAACTGATGCAGCGGTCATGAATATATTACTGTCAACTACATTGTTATCACTGTTCAATATAATAGCTGTACCGTCATGACCCAGGAAATTATTATTGGCAATGATGTTATCGTCGTTTGTTAAATGGATTCCACAATAACTAGCGCCTGTATCATAAAAGAAACAATTAGTTATACGACTATGGTACAAATCTCCATAAATTGCATCATATTTATTACCTGTCCAACCATGAAACTTACAATCCAGAAAAACAAATGCTTCATTTGCTGCGCCACCTTTAACCGATCGGAATGCACGCCCAGACAATCCTTCCCAGCGACAACTTTTCATGTGCCAAGTATTACATCCTGCATCTGCATGACAGGCATCATACGTTGTCTGATAGCCACAATCCCATAAATTAACATCTGTTAACCAAAGATCATACGCATAGTTACCATAAATAGCCTGTCTACAATTCTTGAAGTGACATTTTGTTAGATGAATATTGTGACAAGCACTAGCTCCCGCACTTCCTGTTCCATAAAACCACAACACCTTGTTGTTTCTATTGTTTCCGTCAAAAGTTATATGTTCAAACGAAAAACAATGCTTTGATGTAAACTTGAACATGTCAATGTTGGCATCTAATTCAAAGTAAGTCCCATGATCCCCCCAGGGCATACCGCAACCCACAAACTTAATGTCGTGATCACCAACTACTTGTCCTGTAAAATTATAAGTATCTTCGGCAAAACAAATGCTTCCTCCATCAGTTCCGATAGCATCTATTGCACTTTGAAGAACCGTATGACAATTAGCACCCGAATAGCTACTTTTTCCACTTACTGTATTTGCTTTTGCATAATAAGTAGATCCTGATTTGTAGAATGTGTAAGTAAAATTACTATAATCATCACTACCCGTCAGGCTCTTCCAGCCGGTCATGTATCCCTCAAAGTCCGTTCCGGTCCACCGGATCGCTCCATTATTAGTAAGCGCTGAAGTTCCTAACCGTATCGCACCGCCCACGTTAAGGGCCTCGTTTATGGTTGTCGTATTGATTCCGACATTTCCACCACTGGGATTCAAAAGAATGGGATGTCTAGCAACATCGTCACTGTCAAATACATCAACTACGAATGCATCTATTGCTCCAGTTCCCATACGCATCTTGACATAATCATTATCAGTGTTGGCTGCATTCCGTCCATAAATTTCAAAATATGGATTGCCACCTGCAATAGTTTTCCAGATACTTACATTCTCTGCAACATCATAGTTTATGCTTGTTTCAAAACCTGCCCTTGAAGTAAATGTAAATCTACCACCATATGTAGTTAGTTCACCAATCTCACTACCATACCCTCTCATCATGAAAGAAGTATAGTCATTACCCTTGGGTTTAACCTTGATCCGCATAGGTTCATTGGCACTGTCAACGTTCGCTGCCTGAAACACAAAGCTCTGAGCCTGTACATCACAATCGACATCCTGCCCGTCAATACCAAATGATAGACAACGGTTTCCGTCTGAAATAGACAGTAAATCCGAAGGATTGTTTAGACCAATACCCAAACGACCACTGGCTCTATCCCAGTACAGCGTAGCGCCACCACCAAAAGATCCAGCGTCGTTAAACTGAACCTCTTTATCGTTACCGCCCGGAGTTCCACCGCTCGGATTTGATATGATAATCTTACCTGCCATCGTTAATCCTGTGTCCAGATTGCGCCAACATCTTCGCCTGCACCGCCCGGATTGTATCCATAAATAGCCTCAGTCGTTTCAATAGATATGCTACCACCCGGAGCCAGCTCAACACCACGGGTCGCCCCTGCACTCGCGTCTCCAATACGAAATGTCTGTGTATTACCCACCTTGTTATTAATCAACGCGCACAGCCTTGAAGCAAGGCCGGGTAGTATCTGAGTGGTTGCGGTAGCCGCGAGCGTAACATCCGCCACACTATTCAGTACAGACGCCTTGACCTGCATGATCTGAAGATAGCCATTACTATCAACGACGACCGGGAAGACATTAGCTCCGTCGTGTCCCATGGCGACGGTTCCGAACGGCGCACCTACGGCGGCTCCGTCCTGGTACTGCACACCATCGTAGTCACCTGCGACCACTTCCACTTGCAGTCTGCCGTTGGCTCCTACGCTAATGTTTTGAATGTTGGCTCCGTCG
Organism: Bacteroidales bacterium; assembly: GCA_030606625.1. GTDB lineage: Bacteria > Bacteroidota > Bacteroidia > Bacteroidales > B18-G4 > JAUWGC01. The sequence goes on from JAUWGC010000167.1 coordinate 3,407, forward strand.
TCACCCATGATGAGTGTACCCTTAGAGCCTGCGGACGCATCACCATCTGAATATTCTGTACCCGGAGTTACACCACCACCGATAGCTACCTGGAGGTAGCCCGATGCATCAATCTGGATCGGAAAGCAGACATTACCGGGCTTTTCACCCAGGACCACACCACCTTCGAGTGCTTCACTCGAATCGCCTTCGGTATACCTGTCACGATCCATCGTGACCGGAACACCCTTGTCTGTCTGTTTACCTCCGAACCTTGGCATCTTAGAGTCCTACAATCTGTATCACAC
>JAUWGC010000111.1 GCA_030606625.1 Bacteroidales bacterium
TGAAAAAAACACACTGGGTTTTTCCATTAAACAAAAAATACAATACCAGGACAGCCAGGAATCCAATTGAAGAAGGCATCAACAGGTATTCCGGCTTGGTTACCACTTCACCGTTCTCTATTATAGGTTGTATAGCAACCCGTTTAGCTACAAACACATAAGCAAATTCAATCCAGCCTGTCCAGATAAACAATCCTGCAAATAAACCTAAAAAAGTGGCTTTTGTTTCTTTGCTGGTTTTCAAGCCGGCAATAAGTAAAACGACCCCGATTAAACCAAGTAAAAAGGCTGCTTTAAATACATATTCATGCCCGAACATTTTCTCCATCAGGACCATAGCCGCATGCCCGAGTGGCATCGTAAGCAATACAATCAAAAAGGATATTATTCCAATAAATGGTTTTCTATTAAGGACTTTCATTTTAAGAAATTTAATTCATACTCCGACAATAATCGGGGTACGAATTTACACGAAAAAAAATTAATTTTACGCACAAATCAAACACATGTCCAAAATCCTTGGTATTGGCAATGCATTGGTTGATATTATGACCAGGCTGGATGATGACCGCATCCTTGCCGAACTCAATCTGCCCAAAGGCAGTATGCAACTGGTTGATCTGCAGGCCTCAGGAAGAGTACTTGAAGCCAGTAAACATCTTGAGAAGCAACTCACCTCCGGGGGATCTGCAGCCAATACTATATACGGGCTTTCCATGTTGGGAATGGAAACAGCCTTTATTGGCAAGATAGGTAAAGATGAATTCGGTGATGTTTTCAGGAAAGATCTTGAGGCATGCGGAATTATTCCCCGGCTGCTGATCAGTGAAACACATTCCGGACGAGCCATTGCTTTGGTAAGCAGTGATTCTGAACGCACTTTTGCTACCCACCTGGGTGCGGCAGTGGAGTTAGAGGATGAAGACCTGGATCACACGCAATTTGACGGATATGACTTTTTCCATATTGAAGGTTATCTTGTACAGAACCATTCATTGCTTAAAAAAGCTGTTACCCTGGCAAAAGAAAAAAACCTGAAAGTATCACTGGACCTTGCAAGCTATAATATTGTGGAAGAAAATCTAAGCTTCCTGAAACCTATTGTTAAGGATTTTGTTGATATCATCTTTGCCAATGAAGAAGAAGCTAAAGCCTTTACCGGTAAAGAACCCAGGGATGCCGTTCATGAAATGGCCGGAATGTGTGATATAGCTGTTGTCAAGACAGGTGAAAAAGGATCATTGATCAAACAAAAGGACCAGTTACATGAGATTGGTATTATAAGGGTCAGCAGTATTGATACAACCGGGGCCGGAGACCTTTATGCATCGGGTTTCCTGTTTGGCCTGGTAAATAATTATCCTTTGGAAAAATGTGGCAGAATCGGGGCAATACTGGCCGGAAATATTATCGAGGTAATAGGAGCCAGGATGGATATAGTCCGGTGGGATTCCATCAGGAAGCTTATCGCTGATCTATAGCATTATTTTTCAAATAATTCAATCAGTTTGTTTTATTATTAACCAGTTTTTAATACTTTTGCAGCCCTAAATTTCAGGTATTCATTAATTTTTATAGAGTCTAAGAAAAATGAAAGTATATCAAACAAAAGACATTAGAAATATCGTATTGATCGGTGGAGCAAAAACAGGTAAGACCACATTATCGGAATGTATGTTATTTGAAGGGGGGGTGATAAAAAGAAGGGGTTATGTTGATGAAAAGAATACAGTTTCCGATTACAGGGAAATCGAACTTGAGCGCCAGAACTCAGTATATTCATCTGTCCTATATACGGAATACAGTAATAAAAAAATTAATTTCATAGATACCCCGGGTTTTGATGATTTCATCGGTGAAGTCATGTCTTCCTTAAGAGTTGTTGACACTGCCGTTATGGTTGTCAATGCCCAAAATGGTGTTGAAGTCGGAACAGAAGTAACCTGGAAGTATACTATTAAAAGTAATACTCCTGTCATATTTGCAATAAATCATCTTGAACATGAAAACTCAAATTTTGATGAGACCATTACCCAGTTAAAACAGCATTTTGGCGGAAGTGTAACCATTGCACAATATCCGGTGAATCCTGGTCTTGGATTCGATGCGGTGATTGATCTCATTAAGATGAAAATGTATAAATTCCCCGATAAGGAAGGAAAACCCGAAATACTTGACATTCCTGATGAAGAAAAATCCAGGGCTGAGCAACTGCAAAGTGTCATGGTAGAAGACCTTGCTGCCAATGATGAGGAATTGATGGAAAAGTATTTTGAAAATGGCACACTCACCGAAGATGAGATACAGAAGGGATTACGTATTGGATTGAAAAACAGGGGTTTATTCCCTGTGTTTTGCATCAATGCCAAGCAAAATATGGGTGTTGGCAGGCTGCTTGAGTTCATTTGCAATAATGTACCTGCCCCTGACGAAATGCCTGGTGTTAAAACTAAAGATGGTAAAGAACTGACATGTAAAGTTTCAGATCCTGCCTCCGCTTTTGTGTATAAGACAACCATTGAATCCCACCTTGGTGAGGTTTCATTCTTTAAGCTCTATGCAGGTGAGATCACTGAAGGCATGGATATGATCAATGCCAATACAAATACAAAGGAAAGGATCTCTCAGTTGTTTGTTTTTGCAGGGAAGAACCGGGAAAAAGTGGATAAGATAGTTGCCGGTGACCTCGGTGCCACTATTAAACTGAAAAATAGCCATACTAATACTACTTTGAATTCCACCAGGAATCCTGATGATATTATTGAACCTATCGAATTCCCGGATCCCAAATTCCGCATAGCTGTCAAAGCCATAAATCAGGCAGACGATGAAAAACTGGGTGTGGCCCTGAATGAACTGCGTAAGATGGACCCAACTATCATTGCTGGTTATTCAAAGGAATTGAAGCAGATGATCGTGCAAGGTCAGGGTGAGTTACATTTGAATATAACCAAGTGGCATATAGAAAACATTGATAAGATACCAATTGAATTTATTACTCCGAAGATCCCTTACCGGGAAACAATTACCAAACCTTCTCAGGCCAATTACCTGCATAAAAAACAATCGGGTGGTGCCGGCCAGTATGGACAGGTTTATATGATCATCGAACCATATGAAGAAGGTATGCCTGAACCATCAAAGTACAAGCTGAAACAGATGTTGTCCATGTCATCTGTGAATGCATTGAGTATACTGAAGAAAGATTCTGAAATATCAGTTAACGTCAGGAAAAAGGAAGAGATCGATCTTGAGTGGGGTGGTAAGTTAATATTTTATAGTTGTATCGTAGGTGGAGCTATTGATGCCAGGTTCCTGCCAGCCATTTTAAAAGGTGTTATGGAAAGAATAGAAGAAGGGCCCTTGACAGGGTCTTATGCCCGGGATATCAGGGTCTGTGTTTATGATGGTAAAATGCACCAGGTTGACTCAAATGAAATATCATTTAAATTAGCCGGGAAGACTGCTTTCAGCATGGCCTTTAAGGAAGCTGCACCAAAGATCCTTGAACCTATATACGATATTGAGATCGTAGTACCGGAAGATAAAATGGGTAGTGTAATGACCGACCTTCAGGGAAGAAGGGCAATCATTATGGGTATGGAAGGCGGGGTTATCAAAGCCAGGGTGCCTTTAGCAGAAGTGGGACGCTATTCAACAGCTTTGAGTTCATTATCCAGCGGACGTGCTACCTATTCGATGAAGTTTGCCGAATATGCCCAGGTACCACCTGATATTCAGGATAAACTCCTGAAGGCATACGAAGGACAAGAGGAAGAAGAATAACAATCAATCATTCAACACTGCTTCTGTGAATCCCAGGTAAAGGCCTTGAACTATTTGTTTGCTGTTGCCTTCAGTATCATATACCTTGCATTTAAAGTTGGCTATCATTTTATAAAGAAGAAATGTCGAATCAGTCCCGGATAGCAAGTCGATCTGGCTGATCTCGAAAGCACTTCCGTTTTGGTTGGCCGAACCCATTGAAGTTGACCATGTCCTGAAATTGTCTGATCCATCCCTGTAAACAACCTCTACCCCGTTTTCAGCATTGATACTAAAGTTAATATAACCAGTTCTGATCAGATCCCGGAATTGTACGGCATCAAAAGGTTCATAAAGAGAACCTATTCTGATCTCCATTAGATTTTCCTGATTTTCGGATCTTAAACTGGTGGTATAAATAAATGATGAGAAAATAATATTGTTTCCATGTTTAACCGTATCATAACCTGCAGAAAAACCATAAACATAAGTGTAATTGTTGATATAATTACCATCCAGCTGTATGCTATACATAGGGGCTGAATGTATTGTTATGGGATTTCCCAGTTTACTTGCTGAAAAGGTAAAGGTATGCCATTGCTGGTTGTCAAAGATTTCAAATTTACCGGAAAAAAAATTAGTGTTCCAGAACCTGCCCTCCAGATTAACGTCCACCGGAAAACTAAAAGCAATAGTATCGTCTGCAACATGAGCAATACCATCCTGATTTCCCTTTTTAATAAATTCCAGATTGTCGCCAATTTGATAATTGACAAGGAAACTCGTCAGGATTGTTAAGTTATTTTTTTTAATAATATCAAATGTAACAAGCAAACCTTGTTCCGTATTACCTGACCAATATCCATCATTGCCTTGCTGTCCGGAATTTGAAGGTGGATCTTCATCTTCATCTTTTGTGCATCCGATTATAAGAAATACAAGAATGATTATAAATGGCAAAGTATTAAATAGATTTTTCATAATATGTTTTTAAATAATAAGCAATAATTCCTGTTTACATAAATAAATCAATAAGTTCCCTGTAATCATCATGGGATAGTTTGTGATTATTTCCATTTACTTCATTATCAACCATTGTCCTGAAGATCGTTTGCTTCTGGTTTGGCGAAATGCCAATATCGGAAAGCCTTGACGGGCAACCGATAACAGTAAAAAATGCCTCTGTTTCAGCGATGGTTTCGTCAACCCGGGTTACATTAAACAGATTTTGTCCCAGTTCAGCAATTCTTTCCGGTATTCTGTTCCTTTGTAATTTCAACCAGGCCGGGTAAACAATGGATAACGAAGCTCCGTGCGGCACATTGTACAGAACAGATAATACATGACCAATACTATGCGCGCCCCAGTCACCTGAGACCCTTCCGTATAGGGTCAGGTTGTTTAATGCGTTTGTGGCAACATACATGATCCCTGACCTCAGTTCCAAATCCCGGAGATCATTGAGCAATGCAGGTCCGTATTCCATGGCTTCCTTTATGATCGCATATACAAATCTATCGGATAAAGAAGCTTTGCCTTTACCAAAAAAAGCTTCAAAACAGTGTGCTATCAGGTCAGCAATGCCATAAGCAGTGTAGTTTTTAGGGACGGTGATAGTATATTGGGGATCAAGAAACGAATATCTGGGATAGAGCAACGGATTTCCATATCCCAGTTTCTCTCGTGTAATATTATTCTGAACTACAGCAAACCTGTTCATTTCCGTACCTGTTGCTGCCAGAGTAAGTACAGCCACAATGGGAATGTTTCTTGTTGGTTTTACTTTATCTGTGACAAGATCCCATACCGGCCCGCCATAAGGGATGGCAATAGATATAAATTTCGCAGAATCAATAACACTGCCACCACCAACAGCAATGATAAAATCAATATTTTCTTTTCTTCCAAGCTCAGCTGCTGCATCCACATCTTCAATGATGGGGTTGGGCCTGATACCCGGGTATTCGACAAAATCTATTCCTGCACTGTTTAATTGCCTTGTGACCTGATCATAAATGCCGGTCTTTTTTATAGAACCTTCACCGTAAATAAATAAAGCTTTCTTACCAAGAGGCCTGACAGTCTTTCCCAGTTTTTCTGCCACATCCTTTCCAAAAAATAATTTGGTTGGGTTATATAAGGTAAAATTTTCCATATTCTTTAGCCTGAATAATTCTTTAATTTGATTTTTATTTGATCACGCCGCTGCCCAGGCATATCTTTTTCTGTTTATCATAAATCACTCCGAACTGACCCGGTGCGATTCCGGATATCTTTTTATCTGATATGATGCGGTAGTATTCACCCTCATTAATAAGATTTCCCTCCATAAATTCAGTCTGATGCCTGATCTTAAAATTTATTCTTTGTTTGACAGAATAGTCCCTGTCAGGTTTTCCATTTATGAACAGGAAATCTGCCATTAAAATATTATCATCATATTGGGCAACAGGATCATAGCCATTGGAAACATATATAATATTCTCTTCAATATTTTTTTTCACAACGAACCATGGCCCCTGACCTAATCCCAGCCCTTTCCGCTGGCCAATGGTGTGAAACCATAATCCCTCGTGTGTCCCTAATATTTTGCCTGTTTCCATTTCAACTACCTTGCCGTGGTTTTCTCCGACATATTTCCTGATAAACTCCCTGTAATTGATCTTTCCTAAAAAACAAATGCCCTGGCTGTCCGGACGGTATGCACTGGGCAGGCTCAGCTTTTCTGCCATCTCCCTGACCTCTTTCTTGAGCATATTTCCGATAGGGAACATTACTTTGGATAGCTGTGCATAAGTAATACGTCCCAGAAAATATGTCTGGTCTTTTTTCTTGTCCCTGGCTGTGGAAAGATAAACTTCCCTGTCTTTTTCAAGTGTATTGGCATAATGGCCTGTTGCAATCTTGTTAAAATCCTTCCCATATTTTTCTTCAAAGCTGCCAAACTTGATCAGGCGGTTGCACATTATATCAGGATTTGGTGTAAGCCCTTTCCCAACTGTGCTCAAGGTATAATCAATAACGCTTTCCCAATATTCCTTCTGAAGGTCAACGATCTCAAACTTACAACCATACTTTTTAGCAATAAAAGTTGTGATCTCAATATCCTCTTCGGAAGGACAATCGGTAAACCCCGGTTCGTTTTCCATAGCGATCCGGATATAAAAAATGACCGGATCATATCCCTTTTCCTTAAGGATCGGGATAGTCACCGAACTGTCAACTCCGCCGGATACCAAGGCTGCAATTTCCATTTAATTCTCTCAATTTTAATGACAAAATTAAACAAATATGATTGAATGCGTTCGAATAACGAATAATGAACAAGGAACAAGGAATTTGAATATCGTTGATCAGATATCATATATCTTCTTACTGAGTTTTGTAAGTTTTTTCCAAAACCATTCTAATTTGGGTGCTGTATTGAGCAAAAAAGGATAATTATTCAGGTCGTACCTACGGCACTTTAATATATATGTATGGCTATTTATACTACAAATATGTCGTCCCTACGGGACTTTTCTTACTGAGTTTTGTAAGCTTTTTTCCAAAATCATAAACCCCGAGCTACGCACGGGGCTATTGATTTACGCACCTTTGGTGCTCAAGAATTGTAAATTATAGATTGATTTTTCTTTTTGGGTTTCCCATTGCGGAAAACAGCAGTTTCAATACTTTTTA
>JAUWGC010000009.1 GCA_030606625.1 Bacteroidales bacterium
ATTTTATATCCAATATGTTCTTGTGTGGAGTATACACCTACCTGGTCCGGTGTTGCCGGAACCAGTTTAGCAGATTTGGATTGTGCCATGCCGGAAGCGGCAAATGCAATAATAATTGCAAACAGTAAAATTTTTTTCATGATAATAGATTTTAGTTAAACATTTTTATTTGAATTTACATTTCAAGCAATAATGAATGATAAAGATAATAAAAATAATTTTACTAAGGAAGAAATCAGCAACATAAAATCGTTACCGTTCCAGAACTAAAGCCCTGGAAGTGATTTTATGTTAAATACTACGTATACAGAATTTGCTTTATGTAAGTCCTATAATATATATTATGATAAATAGCAATTCTTTAAACTAAGGAGAATAGCTCAAACTACCCTCCTTTTAAATTTTAAATTCAGAATACAGAATACAGAATTTAAAATATTTTATTCCTTATCTTTACCTTCACCTTCACCTTCCCCTTCACTCTTCAACTTTTTATCAACTTCCTCTAACTTCTCCTTCATATTCATTCTTGCGTAGATATCCTTCAATGATAACAGTGTATTTCTTTCATCAGGATTGATTTCCAAAGCCTTTTCAAGGTATGGGATTGATGCTTTCAGCAGATTATCAGCTTCATTTTTTAATTTGTTATATTTTTCATTTTCTTCAATTGGTAGATTATTGGCTATTTCCAGGATTTCTGCTGCTTTATTAACATATAAAGCTCCCAGGTTATAGTTTGCGTCAAAATAATCAGGGTCAAGTTTGATGGCTCTCTTGAAAGATTTCTCAGCATCGTCATAACGGCCGGATTCATCATACTTGGTCCCCACTGCAAAATAAATGCTTGGATTTGTTGTATCCTGCTCAATGGCAAGCTCCAGGTTTATTAAAGCATTTTCAATATCACCGGCTGCAAGGTAAATATTTGTTTCAGCGATAAGCAAATCGAAATTAATCGGATAAAGTTCCCTTCCCTTTTTAATGATCATTATAGCTGTTGCTGTGTCTTCTTTCTCCTTGTATATAGCTGCCAGAGAGGAATATATAATAGGTCTATCGAAGTGAATTCTCATTAACTCCTGATAGTTCTTCATAGCTTGATCGAAATTTTTAGCGATCTCAGCTGAAAGAGCAGCATTGAACAAAGCTGTGGAATCTACTCTTCCAAATTCTTTATTGATTAAATATGCATTCTCAAATGAAGTTCCAGCAACTTCAAAATCCTTTTCGTTGTATTTTGCTACGCCCTGATTATAATATTGTTCAGCAATTACCCTTATGTTAGTTGTAATATCATTCAGATATTCCTGGTGGCTGTCCAACTCCTTTGCTTTTATAAAGGATTTATAGGCTACATCCAGTGCATTGGGATCCAATGCTTTATAATCAGGATTATTGCTTAGAGCAATCTGCAGGTAAATGTTTCCCCGGTAAAACCATGTTTTGGCATTATTCATGGTTTTTTCATGGTTTATAGTAGGGTCGATATATTCCTTTGCCTTATCTAATTTACCGTTACGCAGGTAATTGTAAGCACTTGTCCTTTTGGATGTTTGGCTTATAACTATAGAAAAGCAAAAAACAAGAATCAGGATTGAAAATATTCTTTTCATAATTGAAATTGTTTAGATTTTTTCAGCAAAGTTAAAAATTACAACTAAAATACCCAATTCTTTGCCAAATTTAAGAAGACAAAATAATTATTCTGTTTTTTCCTTATTTACAGATTTATCAATGTTTCCGGTATCATCTCCCCCTCCATTGTCTTCTTCTTTTATAGCTTCTACTTTAGCGACTGCAGCTATAGCATCATTTTCCCGCAGCTTGATAAGGCGAACCCCTTGTGTTGCACGGCCCATAACCCTGAGGCTGGATACCGGTAATCTTATGAGCACTCCGGAACGATTGATGATCATGAGGTCGTCATCATCCTGGACATCCTTGATGGCTATTAATGTGCCTGTTTTATCCGTGACATTGATGGTTTTTACGCCTTTCCCTCCCCTGTTCGTCACACGGTAATCTTCAAGTCTGGATCTTTTGCCATATCCATTTTCAGAGACTACCAGAATATCGTAAAATCCGTTTTCAATACAGATCATGCCTACCACTTCATCATGATCATTTGCCAGGGTAATACCCCTGACGCCGGCAGCATTCCTGCCCATCGGACGAACTTTCTTTTCATTGAACCTTATTGCCCGGCCGGATTTCAGAGCCATCAATACCTCATTATTTCCATTAGTAAGCCGTGCTTCAAGAAGCTGGTCACCTTCATTAATGCTTATGGCATTGATCCCGTTTTGCCTTGGCCTTGAGAAGGCTTCCAGGGTAGTCTTTTTAATAGTGCCTTTCTTGGTACAGAGGATGATGTAGTTATTGTTGATGTATTCATCATCCTTCAGGTTCTTCACATTGATAAACGCCCTGACTTTGTCATTTCGTTCAATATTAATCAGGTTTTGGATTGCCCTTCCTTTTGATGTTTTAGTGCCTACCGGGATCTCAAACACCCTCATCCAGAAGCATTTACCGGCTTCGGTAAAGAACAGCATATAATTATGGTTGGTCGCAACAAACAAGTATTTTACAAAGTCATCATTTCTGATGTCACTACCCCGGGCTCCCCTACCCCCTCTATGTTGCGTCCGGTACTCTGTAAGCGGAGTTCTCTTGATATATCCAAGATGAGAAATTGTTACTACCACTTCTTCATCAGGGATGGTATCCTCAATCTTAAAATCATCAGCGGAATAAACAATTTCTGTTCTGGTTTCATCTCCGTATTTTTCCCTGATATTCATCAGTTCATCCTTAAGAATATCCATTCTTAATGATTCATTGGCAAGGACACCCTTGTAATATTCTATTGTCTTCATCAATTCCTTATGTTCTTCCTTGATCTTATCCCTTTCCAGTCCTGTTAACCTATGTAAACGCATATCCAGGATGGCCCTGGCTTGAATTTCAGTAAGCTGGAAATTTTCCATCAACCCTACCTTTGCATCATCCGGGGTTCTTGAAGCACGGATCAATGCTATAATTTCATCAAGATGATCCAGGGCAATGAGCAGGCCTTCGATGATATGTGCACGTTTTTCTGCTTCCCTTAGCTGGTATTCTGTTTTACGGATCAATACATTATGCCTGTGGTCAACAAAGTACTTGATCATGTCCTTTAAATTGAGCATTCTGGGCCTTCCATTAACCAGGGCAATGTTATTTACGCTGAAGGAAGTTTGTAAAGATGTGTATTGATATAATTTATTTAATACAACATTAGAGATGACATCTTTCTTAAGTTCATAAACGATACGTATGCCATTTTTATCTGATTCATCCCTGATATCGGAAATACCTTCAATTTTTTTGTCATTTACCAAATCGGCAGTTTTTTTGATCATTTCTGCCTTGTTTACCTGGTATGGTACTGATGTGGCAATGATTCTTTCCTTTTCACCTGATGATTGTTCAATAGTAGTTTCACCGCGTATCACGATACGTCCCCTGCCTGTTTCAAATGCATCTTTAACTCCCTCGTATCCGTATATTATTCCACCCGTAGGAAAATCAGGTGCCTTGATGAATTTCATTAACTCAGGTATCGTAATTTCATTATTATCAATGTATGCGAAAATACCGTCAATAACTTCCGTAAGGTTATGAGGTGGCATATTTGTAGCCATGCCAACTGCAATTCCAGAAGCACCATTTACCAGCAGGTTGGGAATTTGTGCAGGCAATACTGTTGGCTCCTGTAATGAATCATCGAAATTCAACTGATAATCAACAGTTTCCTTGTCAATATCCTTCAGCATCTCTTCAGCAATCTTCTTCAATCTTGCTTCTGTATACCGCATTGCTGCGGGGCTGTCTCCATCAATAGAACCAAAGTTACCCTGACCGTCTATCAGGGGATATCTTAATGACCAGTTCTGTGCCATGCGTACCATTGCATCATAAACAGAAACATCACCATGCGGATGGTACTTACCCAGAACTTCTCCGACGATCCTGGCAGACTTTTTAAAAGACCTGTTTGATAAGATGCCCAGATCCAGCATGCCGTAAAGAACCCTCCTGTGTACCGGCTTCAATCCATCTCTCACATCAGGTAATGCCCTTGCAACGATGACCGACATTGAATAATCAATGTAAGCAGATTTCATCTGGCTCTCAATATTCACCTTTACTATATTTTCCCTATCCTCCATATTTAACTAATTAATTCATTATTAACTATTTACATTACAATACTATTTTACGAAATTAATAAAAATAATCGTACGCCCGCCTTGATTTTAAGTCCTTATTACTAACACAATCGTGTTGATAAATATTATTGCAGAGATAACCGAATAATTATTTTGTCATTAAATTTGGAATGATATTAATAGTTGTTTTAATTTTGTATTGTTTTTTGATAAATGTTGAGTCAAAACAAAAAATATAAAGATGGAGTAATCGAGTGATGGAGTAATAAATAAATAAAATAATAATGGAAGCTAAATTTTCACAACGGATTAAGGATGTATTATCATTCAGTCGTGAAGAAGCCTTAAGGCTAGGGAACGATTATATCGGACTTGAACATCTTTTACTGGGTATTTTGCGCGAAGGAGAAGGCATGGCAGTTCAGATACTGCATTATTTTGGCATTGATCTGAAAGAACTGAGAAGAACTATTGAATTATCAATTGCAAATCCTGAAAAGAATGCAAAGCAGATTGATAATATTCCCCTGGTAAAACAGGCTGAACGCGCACTGAAAATAACTTACCTTGAAGCAAAACTATTTAATAGTGAACTGATCGGTACAGAACACCTTCTCTTATCTATCCTAAAGGATCAGGAAAACATTGTTACAAAATCTTTTCATAAGTATGGTGTTGACTATGACGCGATCAAGGATGAATTAAAAGCTATTCTTTCCAGGAAAGAATTTGAAGAAAAGATCAGCCCGGTGGATGAATTGCCAAGTGATGCTGCAAATGATGATATAGAGGATGGCGGTAAGGGTTTCGGTGGTAATGTCCGGAAGATATCCGATACAAAGTCTAAAACACCGGTCCTTGACAATTTTGGACGTGATATTACCAAATCGGCAGAGGAAAACAGACTTGATCCAATCGTTGGCCGGGAAAAAGAACTTGAACGTATTGCTCAGATACTTAGTCGCAGGAAGAAAAATAATCCGATACTGATTGGTGAGCCCGGTGTAGGCAAATCTGCTATTGCTGAAGGACTTGCACTGAGAATAGTTAGCCGTAAGGTTTCGCGTGCCTTGTTCAACAAGCGTCTTGTAACATTAGACCTTGCCTCGCTTGTTGCAGGAACAAAATACAGGGGCCAGTTTGAAGAACGAATGAAAGCAGTGCTGAACGAACTGGAAAAAAACTCGGATATTATTCTTTTTATTGATGAAATACATACAATTGTCGGTGCAGGTAATGCTTCAGGATCTCTTGATGCATCGAATATGTTCAAACCGGCTTTGGCAAGAGGAGAAATCCAGTGTATTGGTGCAACCACACTTGATGAATACCGGCAATATATCGAAAAAGACGGTGCCCTGGAAAGAAGATTTCAGAAAATACTGGTTGAAGCTGCAACACCGGAAGAAACAGTCGATATCTTGAATAATATCAAGGAGAAATACGAGGATCACCACCTGGTCAAATATACCGATGAAGCTATAAACGCTTGTGTTACTCTGACCAATCGTTATATCACTGACCGTTACCTTCCGGATAAAGCTATTGATGCACTTGATGAAGCAGGATCAAGAGTTCATATCACCAATATTCATGTACCTTCTGAGATCATCACTGTTGAAAACAGAATTGAAGAAACAAAAAAGAACAAAACCAAAGCCATAAACAGCCAGAAGTTTGAGGAAGCAGCAGAATACCGCGACTTGGAGCGCCAATTTCAGGCTGACCTTGAGGTTGCCAAAAAAAGATGGGAAGAAGAAGCAAAAATTCATCGTGAACAGGTAACAGAAGAAAACGTTGCAGAAGTTGTTGCCATGATGACAGGCATACCTGTACAACGGATTGCCAAGAATGAAGGCGAGCGTTTGATAAACATGGAAAAAGAATTTGAGCGTTTTATTATTGGCCAGAATGAAGCCATCGGGAAGGTTGTAAAAGCTATTCGCAGGAACCGTGCCGGATTAAAAGATCCAAGAAAACCTATTGGGTCATTTGTTTTTCTTGGGCCAACTGGTGTTGGCAAGACACATCTTGCCAAAGTGCTGGCCAGGTATCTTTTTGATACGGAAGAAGCCCTCGTGCGAATTGATATGAGTGAATACATGGAAAAATTTGCGGTGTCAAGACTTGTGGGAGCCCCTCCCGGATATGTTGGATATGAGGAAGGCGGACAGCTTACTGAAAAGGTAAGAAGAAAGCCCTACTCTATTGTTCTGCTTGATGAAATCGAAAAAGCACATCCTGATGTTTTCCACCTCCTCCTGCAGGTTCTGGACGAGGGAATTTTAACTGACAGTCTTGGAAGAAAGGTTGATTTTAAAAATACTATTATCATCATGACTTCCAATATAGGTTCAAGGCAATTGAAAGACTTCGGGCAAGGGGTTGGTTTCAGCACATCATCCAAGAGGGCATCTAAGTCTGAATTTACCAAAGGTGTGATCGAAAATGCACTTAAAAAAGCCTTTGCACCTGAATTCCTGAACCGGATCGATGACGTGGTGATCTTTGAATCACTTGAAAAAGAACATATTTACAAGATTATTGAAATTGAACTTAAACAGCTTTACGAAAGAATTAATATACTCGGACATAAAATTAATATTACGAAAGAAGCAAAAGATTTTATCGTCGAAAAAGGATGGGATGCCCAGTTCGGGGCACGTCCTTTAAAACGGGCTATCCAGAAGTATCTTGAAGATGTTATGGCAGAAGAACTGATAAAAACCAAGGTAGGACAAGATGATACCATTCTTGTTGGTTTTGACAGCAAAAAAGAAGAGATCAAAATCAAAATCGCAAAACACCAGCCAAAGAAAGAAGTTAAGAAGAATCAGAACCAGTGACCAGTGACCAGTGACCAGTGACCAGTGATTAGTGATTAGTGACCAGTGATCAGTGAAATGATGAGGGGGTGAGATTAAGCGGCAAGTGACAAAAGAACGTTTAACAGTCGTGTTTGATAAATTATATATATTTGCAGGTCAGTTTTAAAAGATAAGTTATGGATAACCATTTTTTAAGAGGAGGAGAGTTTCTGGTACATGATTCTGAACCGAAAGATATTTTTATACCTGAGGAATTTGATGAAGAACAGCGAATGATAGCTGAAACTTGCCAGGATTTTCTTGATACAGAGATATTACATAATCTTGACAGAATTGATAATCTGGAAGAAGGCCTGATGCAAGAGCTTCTTTCCAAAGCTGGTGAATTGGGTTTACTGGGAATTTCCATTCCTGAAGAATATGAAGGATTCGGACAATCATTCACCACTGCCATGCTTGCAAATGAAAAGATAGGATCCGGATTTTCATTTTCTGTGGCATATTCAGCCCATGTCGGTATTGGTAGTTGCCCAATAGCCTATTATGGTAATGAAGAACAAAAGAGAAAATATTTACCAAAGCTGGCAACAGGAGAATGGATTGCAGCATACTGCCTGACAGAACCCAATGCAGGATCAGATGCCAATGCCGGTAAAATGAATGCGGTCTTATCAGAGGATGGAAAACATTATATCCTCAATGGCCAAAAGATGTGGATCACCAATGGTGGCTTTGCAAATGTTCTGACCGTTTTTGCCAAGATCGATAATGACAGGGTCATGAGCGCTTTTATCATTGATTCTGACATACCCGGAATTACCTTCGGCCCGGAAGAGAAAAAAATGGGTATCAAAGGGTCTTCGACCAAAATGATCTTTTTCAATGATGTTAAGGTACCTGTGGAAAACCTTTTAGGAAAGCGCGGTGAAGGGTTCCGTATTGCTCTGAATATTTTACACATGGGCAGGATGAAACTTGGTGGTATTGTGCTGGGTGTGGAAAAGTATACTATAACCCAATCTGTCAACTATGCTAATGAGCGAAAACAATTCGGGACTTCTATAGCTAATTTCGGAGCTATCAAGTATAAACTTTCAGAACAGGTTATTCGTACTTTTACCAATGAATCAGCTGTATACAGAACATGCAAGTATATGGATGACCAGAAAGCCGGGTTTCTTGCACAAGGTGAGGATAATGGCAAAGCTGAAATCCTCAGTATTGCTTCTTATGCTATTGAATCAGCCATGTTAAAAGTATATGGTTCCGAAGTACTTGATTATGTTGTGGATGAATCTGTTCAGATTTATGGTGGAATGGGATATACCACTGAATTTAATATTGAAAGAGGCTATCGTGATTCCCGGATCAACAGGATATTTGAAGGAACAAACGAGATCAACAGGTTGTTGATTACCGATGCCATCCTGAAAAAGGCAATGAAAAAAGAGATCGATATTTTTAATAAAGCTGAAGAGGTACTCAATGAAATCGATAATCTGCCCGAAATCTCCATTCCTTCTGATTACTACGTTGAAAAGTTGCATTATATTCGAAATTTTAAGAAGGCTGTCTTAATGATTATAGGAGTTGCATACAGAATATTGAAAAATAATCTTGTCCGGGAACAGGAGATCATGATGTGTATTTCAGATATGTTGATGCAATTATATGCAGCCGAATCAACAATGCTGCGGGTTCAAAAACTGGGAAACAAAAACGGTGCTGACCAGGTTGCGATTTATAAGGACATCCTGGACGTTTTTGTTTATGATGCAGCATACAGGATCCGCAAACATGGTATGGATGCCCTCAATTCATTTGTTGAAGGAGATGAACATTGTAAGATATTAAATGCCGTTAATTATTATACTACAGTTGCCCCGGTAAATGTTAAATTGGCTCGCAGAAGAATTGCCGATAAGCTTATTGAAGATAACAAGTATAATTTCTAGTTATTTCAAAATATTTTTTGAAACCACAAGTCTGTTCACCTGGTTGGTTCCTTCATAGATCTGGGAAAGCTTGGCATCACGCATCATTTTTTCAACCGGATGCTCTTTGGAATACCCCTCACCTCCCATTATCTGAACGGCATTGGTTGTCACACGCATTGCAACATCAGTTGCAAAGTATTTCGACATGGCTGACAGTTTTGACATGGACCTTTGTTTGGTGTCAAACGCCCAGGCAGCCTCCCATACAAGCATTTTGGCTGCTTCGATTTCAGTGGCCATGTCAGCCAGCATAAATGAAACACCCTCCAGAACAGTGATTGGGTGTCCAAACTGAATCCGGTTCTTTGCCCATTTCTTAGAGTACTCGTAAGCAGATCTGGCATTACCAATAGCTGCTGCTGCGACTCCGGTACGTGTTCTGTCAAAGGTCCTCATTGCAATAAGAAAGCCCTCACCTTCTCTGCCTATCAGGCTATCAGCAGGTATCTCAACATTCTCAAACTTGATCTCGTTTTGCACGGAAGCTCTCTGCCCCATCTTATCCATTCTGGAAACCATAGTAATACCGGGCGTATTTGCCTTAATAATGAATGCGGACAGGCTGCGTGACCCCCTTTCCGGATCTGACAATGCAAATACTGTTATGTATTCTGCAACATCAGCATTGGTAATAAAACGTTTTTGGCCATTCAGAATGTACTTATCACCATGCTTGATAGCTGTTGATTTGATACCCTGAACATCTGATCCTGCATCCGGCTCGGTCAATGCATAGGCAGCAACTGCTTTTTTTTCGATCATCTCACCATATATCTTTTTCTTTTGTTCTTCTGTAGCTGACAGAAAAGTTGGAGTTAAGGCAAGGGTGGTGGCATCAATGCAAATGCCAATACCAGTACAGCCATATCCGAACTCTTCGGATGCCAGGGCACTTTCAAAGATGTTAAACCCATTGCCCCCCAATTCTTTGGGAATGGCCCCGTTAATGATCTTTTCATCATAAGCTGCCTTAACAATATCCCATGGAAACTCAGCCAGCTCATCGTATTTCATTCGATTGGGAATAATCCACCGTTTAGTAAAATCACGATACTTTTCAACAATTTCTTGTTGGTGTTTGTCTAAGGAAAAATCAACCATAATTTATTGTATTATTCGGTTTGGAAGTATGAGTAAATAACAAATATAGAAAAAAAATATAACTATATACTAAGATACCAAATAACCTTCAATCTTCAACCTTCAACTTATCCCGAAGCTTTGTAATTCAGCAACTCCCGTGCAGTGTCCACTGCCGAACTCGTAACATTTTCATCACTCAACATTTTGGCAATCTCTTCAATTCTGTCTTTAATTGTCAACTTCTTTATATTTGAAACTGTTTTATTTTCTTTGATTTCTTTATATACAAGAAAATGTGTTTTTCCTTTTCCTGCAATTTGTGGAAGATGTGTAATGACAATAACCTGCATCGATCCTGACATTTTTTGTAATATCTTGCCAACTTTCCCGGCGATATCGCCGGAAACCCCGGAATCGATTTCATCGAAGATAATTGTCGGCAGAAGGTTTTTCTGGGAGATCATTGATTTGATCGAAAGCATCAACCTGGATAATTCTCCTCCTGAGATTATGCGTGATATTTCTTTTAATTCTCCTCCCCTGTTGGCATTAAATAAAAACCTGACTTTATCCATTCCATCGATGGTAATATCTTCAAGCTTTTCATGCTCTATCTTCAGGACAGCCTCAGGCATGCCCAATCCTTTGATCATTTCCAGGACCTCTTTTTCGATTCCCGTAAGAGCTTTTATTCGATAAGACGAAATTTGTGATGCTATTTTTAATAATGCATCATGCTTTTGTGCAAGTATTTTGTCAAGGTCCTTAATTCGATCTTCCAATGAGGTGATATCTTGGATCTTAAGCTGTAATTCTTTTTTAATTTGCAGCAACTCCAATATTGAAGACACTCTGTGCTTGTGTTGCAGGTGTGAGATGGTGTCGAGCCTGTTGTTTAATTCTATAATATTCCCGGGATCATAATGAATGCTTCCTTCCAGTTTTTCTATGCCATTGGCAAGGTCGTCAATTTCGATTAATGAACTCTTTAGGCGTTGGTGAATATCTTTTATATCATGGTGAATATCAGCAAGTTTTGAAAGCTTATTATTGATTTCGGATAGTCGGGAAATAATGTTTTGATCAGATGACATAAGTGTTTGAGCGGCATCATATAATGTAGTCTTGATCTCTTCTGCGTTGTTAAGTATTTCCAGCTCTTTTTCGATCTCTTCCTGCTCGCCTTCTTTTAATTTTGTTTTTTCAAGCTCATCCAACTGAAACTGGAAATAATCCTGATCAGCTTTTGATTGTTTTTCCTTTTCTGTTAAATTTAGTAATAGGTTTTTGTAATGCTGGTAATCATAATATTCTTTTCTGAATTTTTCTAAAATATCACGATTACCCGCATAATTGTCGATTACCGCTAATTGAAAATTGGAATTATTCAGTGTGATGGTCTGTACCTGTGAATGGATATTAACAAGTCTGACACCAAGATCTTTAAGTATATTCAGGGTAACAGGGATATCATTGATAAATCCTCTGGATTTACCATGTCTGTTGATTTCCCTCCTTAATATTGTCTGATTTTCATAATCGAGTTCATTTTTGCTAAAAAACTGTTCAAGGTCGTAGCCTTTGATATTGAAAATTCCCTCTACGATGCATTTTCTTGTCTTGTCCATTAAAACTGTATTATCAGCTCTATTTCCAAGGATAAGTGACAATGCGCCCAGAAGAATGGATTTTCCGGCACCTGTTTCACCGGTAATCACTGATAACCCTTTCTGAAATTGCATTTCCAGTTTGTGGATGAGGGCATAATTTTCAATAGAAAGATAGATCAGCATAAAAAAATATTGATTCTAATGGCCCAGGATCGTTTCATATTTTGTAACATTGGCAGGGTCAATGACTTTAAGTATATTAACAGCTTTAATTTTTTCGGCAGGTGATCCTTCGGAAAAAATATTAATGAATTCATCTCTTTTGGCATCAATTACAACTTGCAGGAGGAACAAACCGGGTCTCTGTTTCCGGACTTTTTCCAGATATTCAAGGTATTGCAAGATATTGCTTCTCCCCTTTTCCGCATCCTCAAACATTAAGTCCAGGCCTTGCCGGTGATATTCATAGAAAAACTTGCGAATAGGCTTATAAGCAGGATTCATGAAATTCTCAACCAGCCAATATCTGTTCTTTTGATTTTCAAAGGGTTTCCATCCCTCGTAAGAAACATTCTGTGAAGCACTAACTATGGCTTCAGCTTTTTCATAAAAAGGTGTTCCGCCATATAGAGTATAAGTATCAAAATCTATAGCCAGGAAAATATAAACATAATATGCCATCACTTGAGTGAGGTTCGTGGTGAAAACATTTTCATTAAATTCAAGAGGTTGGAATTCAACATACTCAAACAGAAAATCACGATCAACATAATTGAGTGTTGTTGAGTTGTATGAAGAATTGTAAATTGGTCGTTTTAAAACAATATTCAAAGAGCCTTTAAAAACATCACTTGATATACGTTGGGAGATAGTTATAAGAATTGTACATTCAATCCTTTCCTCTATTTCATAATTATAATTGGTCCATTTCCTATTGTTCATGAATTCAAATATGGCTTTTTCCAGGGTTTCAAAAACTTTTTTCTCAGTACCTTCAACCTGTTGGGTGTTTATCTGCACTGTGCAATATAATTCCTGCGACAGTGAAGGGATCATGATGGCTAAGAAAGACCATATTAGAATCAGCTTGCGCATAAAGGAATACTTAAATTAAGCTTTAATATATTGTTTATTATCAGTTAGTTCTTTAATCCTATCGACTATATCTTTTGCTACCTCTGACTTATTTTTCAACTGATAAGGATATTCATTAAAATCACGGTCAATTATAGTGATCTTATTTGTTTCATGCTGAAATCCTGCCCCGGGATCATTTAAGGAGTTTAATACAACTAAATCCAGGTTTTTGTTTTTTAATTTTTTCTTTGCGTTTTCTAGTTCGTTATCGGTTTCAAGGGCAAACCCAACAAGTATTTGTCCGCTTTTTTTCTGTTTTCCCAGTGTTTCAAGGATATCAACTGTAGGTTTCAGTTCGATTTTCAAATCTTTGTTTTTCTTTTTTATTTTCCTGACTTCAGGATTTACGGGTGTATAGTCAGCAATGGCTGCTGCCATTACGGTAATATCTGTTTCGTCGAAATGGGCAATGCAGTGATCATACATTTCCCGGGCAGACACAACACCGGTTTTATTGATATTAGGATGCTGAATGTCAAGATGTGACGGTCCGCTGATCAGTAATACCTTTGCTCCCCTATTGGCAAATTCCCATGCAATGGCGTATCCCATATTTCCTGATGAATAGTTACTGATAAACCTAACCGGATCAATAGCTTCGAAGGTTGGTCCGGCACTGATAAGAACCTTTTTTCCTGCAAATTCATCTTTTGTTGTTAAAAATGATTTGATTATTCCAAGGATATTTTCGGGTTCTTCCAATCTACCCTCTCCGCATAGTCCGCTGGCGAGTTCTCCTGCCGCAGGATGGATCAAAAAATTGCCATATGATTGCAGTATTTTGATATTTTGTTGAGTAGTGGGATGTTTGTACATACTCAGATCCATTGCCGGTGCAAAGAAAACAGGACACTTGGCAGAAAGATAGCTGATAAGCAAGAAATTGTCGGCAACCCCATTTGCCATTTTGGCAATGGTGTTTGCTGATGCCGGAGCAATGATAAAAAGATCAGCCCAGAGGCCAAGTTCCACATGACTGTTCCACTCACCGGTATCCCGGTTAAAAGGTTCAACCAGAACGGGGTTTTCAGAGAGAGTGGATAAAGTCAGGGGAGTTACAAAAGCTGTTGCAGCCGGAGTCATAACTATCTTTACAATAGCCTCTTCCTTTTTCAATAAGCGAATGAGGACAGGTATTTTGAAAGCAGAAATGCTTCCGGTAACACCAATAATGATCTTTTTACCTTTTAGCATGTTAAATATAATGAATTGCTTGTTTCCTATGGCTTGGATTCTTGCATTTCATCATGTGGATCCCTGAAATAGATATGGTCGTTCAGGAATTCATGAATGGCAATCAGTGTCGGTTTTGGAAGACGTTCATAATATTTTGCAATTTCAATTTGTTCCCTGTTCTCAAAGACTTCTTCCAGATTATCACTTGTGGTTGAAAACTCATCAATCTTCCTGTCGAGTTCATCCTTCATTTCAAGACTGATTTGATTAGCACGCTTAGACAGAATAGCTACAGTTATATAGATATTTTTTGTTTTATTGTAAAAATCCTGTTTATTTCTGGTTACAGATGTTGTGTCTGTTTTGACTTTTTTGTAATCCATATTTTATTATAATTTAACTTATCTTATCTTATCTAATAAATGAAAGCCTTTATTTACTCTTTTGATATTTGTTTCCATGCGTTATTATGCATATTACTTGCGTCCCTGGTATATTCTGATTCAGGAAAAAGATAAATGAAGTCATTATATGCTTCGATAGCAGCCTGGTATCTTTCTTCCTGTTTGTCTTTCACACTGTATATTGCATAATTAAAATATGACTTAATAATATAATACAGTATATCTTCTTTGTTTGGTGTATCCGGGTAATCCCTGAGAATATTATTAAAAGCTGTGATTGCTGCTTTATAATGACCTGTTTTCAGATATAGCTTTGCGATCTCAAAATCCTTCTTTTCCAGCTTTCCCCTGAGTTCATCAATTAATTTATTGCAGGTTTCAATACGTTCACTGTCAGGAAAAAAATTAATGAATAATTGTAGTTCCTTGATTGCTTCATATGTATTTGTTTGGTCAAGGCTATATTTTGGAGAATCCAGATAATAGCAGTAGGCACTCATAAACAGGCACTCCTCGGCTCTGGGATTGTTAGGGAAATTTTTTGCATAACGCTTAAAATAATAGCTTGCTACAATATAATCCTTTTGATAATAATAGCAGTAGGCATAATAATAGTAGATTTCCTCTACTTTTGAAGTTCCCCGGTATGCTGCGATAACCTGTTCAAAAAGGTTAAGTGCCCTGAAATAATCCTTTTGCTCAAAATAACCAATTGCAACTTCATATTTTAGTTCATGATCAGAATCCTTCAATAGTTTCTGGTACTTACTGCAAGAGATTGTAAGAAAAAGTAATGACAGAAATAGGAAAATATAGGCCACTCTTTTAAACATGGTGCAAAATTAAGACAAATTGACGAATTATAAAAACGAAAATTGGTTCTGAATAGTATTATATATTTGCAATTATGTTAGTTATTAATATTTTTGCATTTTAGTTTGGTAACCTATTAAAATTATTTGTGTGGATTTATTCGAAAAGATTTCTAAGAAACCGGGTCCTCTTGGACAATACAGGGATCAAGCTCATGGTTATTACATGTTTCCAAAACTGGAGGGTGAACTTTCAAACAGGATGATATTCATGGGTAAGGAAAGACTTATCTGGAGTTTGAACAATTATATTGGTTTGGGGAATCATCCTGAGGTTAGAAAAGTCGATGCGGATGCTGCCAGGGAATGGGGACTTGCCTATCCTATGGGTGCCCGCATGATGTCAGGACAAACCAGTTATCATGAACAACTGGAAAGAGAACTTGCTGATTTTGTGGGTCGTGAATCATCGTATCTCCTTAATTATGGATACCAGGGAATGGTTTCCATCATCGATGCCTTGGTTGACCGGAATGATGTGATTGTTTATGATTCAGAAGCTCATGCTTGTATTATTGATGGAATGCGACTGCATCTCGGTAAAAGATTTGTATACCCTCATAACAATATTGAAAATCTCACAAAAGAACTGGAGAGAGCATCAAAGATCACAAAAGAAACCGGCGGAGGAATCCTGGTCATTACCGAAGGAGTATATGGCATGTCGGGCGATCTTGCCAAACTTAAGGATATTGTTGCCTTGAAAAATAAATTTGATTTCAAGCTTCTGGTTGATGATGCACATGGTTTTGGAACAATGGGGAAGACAGGTGCGGGTACGGATGAGCATTTTGGCGTCCAGGACAGTGTCGACCTCTATTTTGGCACTTTTGCCAAAGCCATGGCAGGAATAGGTGCATTCATTGCCGGAAAAAAGGAGATCATTCGTTACCTGATGTACAACATGCGTTCGCAGATCTTTGCCAAATCATTACCAATGCCCATGGTGATTGGTGCTCTTAAAAGACTTGAATTACTGAAGACCCAGCCGGAATTGAAAGAAAAACTCTGGACCATTGTCAGAGCATTGCAAAAAGGATTAAAGGAAAAAGGATTAAACCTGGGAAATACGGAATCACCCGTGACTCCGGTAATTCTCTCCGGCAATGTATCAGAAGCAACACAAATTACACATGACCTTAGGGAAAACTATAATATTTTCTGTTCTATTGTTATATACCCTGTTATACCAAAGGGAATTATATTACTTCGCCTGATACCCACTGCTGTACATACTTTAGAAGATGTTGAATATACCATTAATACATTTTCAGAGGTCAAAAAAAAGCTGGATACAGGCAAATACTCCTCCGGTAAGATTGAAGGTGTTGTCATAGAATGATATCGCCTGATCAGGATAATATTAATGAATTATCAGGCCGTAAGTTTTAACCGATGAATAAAAAACAAGTACCTGGTAAAAAAAAATACAATATATTTTATAAGATATATCGCAGGTTAAGGTATCTTAAGTATATTAAGCGGAAACGAAAGCAAGTCTTAAGGGAATTTAAAAAACAGGAATCCGGGGAAGCCAGGGAAGTAAAACTGAAAGAAAAAGAACGATTACGGATTGAAAAATCAGAGGATAAGAAAAAGAAAAGACTTGAAAGAAAACAAAGATCGGAAGAATATAGAAAGATCAGAACTGAACAGGCCCAATTTATCAAAGAGAATAAGAATAAGTATAAGTATATAGTAACTGCTATCCTTTCCGTTAACCGAAAAAATATCCATAAGGCATATCTGGATTTTAAGAAGTCAAAAACTTTGAGAGGAGAATTTACAAGCATTACGATCAATGCTACAGCGTTATTTGTCCTTTCTTATTTGTTTATTTTCTTTTTTTCCATGCTTGCTTCGGCCATTGCCAGCACTATTTTTGACTTTAGTAGTATTATTTATTATTATAATGTCTATTTCTTTATAAGAAGTGATGAATGGTATGCAGATGCTGTAAAAGTGATATTTTCTTCAGGCCCTGTGGTTGCTTTATTCCTGGGAACATTACTACTTATCATCTTTAGTTATATCAGGGAAGATAAAGGCATTTTTAAAATGTTTTATTTCTGGGGATTCCTGCATGGATATTCATTCTTTTTCGGCGGGTTATTAACTGGGACATTGTTTAGCAGAGGTTTTGGACATGTCATCATCTGGTCTTATATTATGGATACCGGAAAATTAGTATATTCATTCATTTCTGTCGCAGTGCTTATTACCATTGGCTTGCTTTCCACAAAATCATTTCTTATATCAGCTAATTCATACTATACAAACATCAATAAAAAGAACAGTACTCCTTTTATATTTGCGCAGGTAGTGATGCCGTTTATCTTGGGAACTATTATTCTTACTCTCATCAGGCTACCGAAAATTGATGAATATTTTATTTTTGTTACCCTGACCTTACTACTTGTAATTATTCCAATTTTGGCAAATTATAGATTCTACCCGGTATTGTATTTTGAGGAGGAGAAGATTACCATAAAGACAAACCTGAAATTGTTTATTTCAACAATAATTATTATTGTTCTATTCAGAATTATACTGGCTATAGGAATTCCAATAGGATAATAAATATAGTAGATATTATGATTCGGCAGGTTACCGTATGATCTCAATCTTTTGTGTGCTCAGCTTATTACCTGTCATGACATGCAGTATATAACTTCCTGCTGAAAGGGTTGAAACGTCTATATAAGCTCTTGGATCACCGGGAAATTGATTCATATAGACGAGTGCACCGGACAGATTATAAATCCGGACTTCTTTAACACCATCTTCTGCTTTAATCTTAAAGTAATTACTTGTAACAGGATTTGGAAATATCCGGATTTGTATGGGTTCTGGTTCACCAATATTAGAAAATTGATATACCAGTTCAACATCCAACACAGTGGTTGATTTGTTATCTGCTATTACATCCTCTATTATTTTTGATATATAACCCGGAGCAGAATACCTCACATCGTAAGCGCCTTCATAAATTACTCTGTTATAGTTACCTATTGGTAGTGATGTATATACCCAGGAGCTGTCTTCTTCGTGGTCAAGAATATATATTTCAGCATTTAGCGGTTCGCTTGTATTGGAATCCGTTACAATACCACGTATGCCGAACAGAACCTGTTCCATATAATTAAGGAAAGATCTATAATTATAGTTCCAGTAATCCGGAAGTTGGTTGGGAGGCAATATAAAATCATCGGATATCTCCAGTGTAAACTCACGTCCCTGATGAAAATAAGTCATGTTATCCTGTCGTCCTCCTGCAATTGTATACCATGCATATCCATTGGTAATGCCATAATTTTCATCTGTAAAATACCCCGGAGGGCTGTTTGCCTGAGCAGTGTCGGCATATTCCCTGCATACATATACCCACCAGTCGTCATCAGCAGCAAGTTGAGGCCATGTATCCCATGGATAGTTGGCAAGTTCAGCACCACTGTGAATATTACAAGACATAACAAAATTATTGTTTTCCGCCAAATCCATGAAAGCTAAAGTCTCTAACTGCCATTCATTGCCATCAGGGTGAGGACCATCCTCCGGGTCAGGATAATTCCTGTTCAGGTCAACACCGTGTGCATTGTAGCGGGTTGCTCCATAAACAGTATTATTTCCGGAAGCATAAGTCCCATCCGGATTTGCCAAGGGGTTGATCCAAATTTCTATTTCGTTCACCATATTAGCAATCCTTGGATTATTGTCGTAATTATCCAGCAGATAATCAATTAACCTGAGCATTAGAACATATCCTGCAGTTTCATTACCATGCATTGTTGATGTGTAAAGAAATTGTGGTTCATTTTCACTGACCCCGACATTGTCAGAAATTTTCGCCATAAGGAGCTCATGCTCCTCGTAGGTATTTCCTATGCTAAAAACCTGGCAAAGATCCGGGTAATCGGAAGCAAACTGGTACATCATATCCACATATGCTTCATAAGTAGGGTAAAAATCCCAATCTTCAATAGCACGAATATTTACCTTATCCAACATTACAGGGTCTTCAATAAGAAAACTCGGATGTTTTAACATGTTATAATCCAGGCCAAACGAAAGAAATTTTTTAAATTCTTCCCGATTGGCATATGCTGTGATCCTGTTTTGATTATTAATATTATCAATTGAAATGATTTTACTCAAAATTTCGATTTGATTGAAATGATCAACTTGAAAATCAAAATAAACTTCCTTCCTGTTATTAAAATATTCATCAAGCTGTTGCGAGATTTCGGTATTCACTTGAGAATAAGCAATATTTACAATAAGGAATAATGATAATAATACTGCAGTGAGTTTTTTCTTTTTCATTTTTTTTTATTAACTTATTTTATTTTGACAACAAAAGTTAGACATACTTATATTAGATAAGGTTGCTTGTTCTAATTTATTACTTCAGGTGAACTGTAATTTTCAACCAATTGTTGCAATTTATTATGGGTTGCTTTATTAACTTTAACAAGTGGAAGGCGAAGATTGTTTGAGCAAAGTCCGAGAATATCTAACATTGCTTTAATTCCGGAAGGATTACCATCTTCAAACAAGGCCTGAATTATATCAATTAGGGAGTAATGGATATTTCCAGCCTTTTTTCTGTTTCCTTTAAGAGAGTTATTGACCATAAAAGAGAACTCCTTAGGAAAAGCATTTGCAATTACAGAAATGACACCATCGGCACCAAGCATCAATAATGGAAAAGTTAATGCATCATCTCCTGAGAACACTTTAAAATTTTTTGGTCTTTTCTTAATGATCTGCATTATCTGGATCAGATCACCGGATGCTTCCTTAATCCCGATCACATTATCAAATTCATGCGCAAGCCTGATTGTTGTCTCAGTATCAATATTGGAACATGTCCTTCCGGGAACGTTGTATAGAATCAGCGGAACAGGGCTGGCAGTTGCAATATTTTTAAAATGGTAATACAATCCCTTTTGTTGCGGTTTGTTATAATATGGAGCAACAGATAATATACAGTCTATTCCATCAAAAGAATTTGATTTGATGTAATCGATTACTTCCTGGGTATTATTGCCCCCAACTCCCATTACAATAGGAACACGTTTATCAACCACCTCGATTATATATTCAATCACTGCATGTTTCTCATCCTTTGATAAAGTTGCTGCCTCACTTGTTGTACCTAAAGCAACAATAAAATCCACCCCCTTTGAAATGACATGTTCAACAATTTTTCCAAGTGAAGTAAAATCAATAGTGCCATAAATGTGGAAGGGAGTAATTAATGCAACCCCCGTGCCTTTAATTTCGCTTGACATCTTGTTGTGTATTTATCAGGGTTAAATAATGAGTAATTTCACTGATGAATTTTTCCAGGTCGGTTTTATTATCAACACCGAACATCAAATCGAATATCTCCTTATTGTTTTCATCGAATCTTCCTGCTTTTAATTTTGCATTTGTTCTACCTGAAATGTATTTAATGGGATATATTTCTTCAAGACTGAGATCAATAAATATGTCAAAATTTTCATTCAGGAATTCTTTTACATATATACCGCAGGGTTTATTATACCAATTCAGATTTTTAGAATAAAAAAAATCATAAGTCATCTTTGGCAGATATTTTTGAGTTAAATATTTGTCTTTAACATATCCCAGTGCTTTGACCTTTATATTTTTATCCTGTAGAAAATTAACCAAATTATTGATCAAACGGTAAGTTTTGTCATCGTCAAGCTGATAAATAATGCCGACTTTTTTTGCAGTAGAAAGATTTACAAGTTGCTTGTTCCGTTTACCTTTTGGCAATTTCCTTTTAAGATAGTAATTCCCTGTGACGGTTTTGATCATATTTAATAAACCAGTCATAGAATGTCATCTTTATGCAATTTGTAAATATAATTAAAATTCATACAAAAATCCAATTATTATTTGCTGATCAGGCACTCAGCTATCAGCCATTAGCCTGAACCTCTTTAATCATCATTAATTTCACTTTTCCTGACCCTTCTCAAGTCTAGCAGGTTGATCGGATTACTTCCCAGGCCATGGATATTTTTTTGCACAAAACGCAAAACCTGGTCATAATAGAGAATTACCACCGGAGAGGCTTCCATAAGCAGGTTTTCCATCTTTTTGTATATATGATATCTCAATGAATCATTCACTTCGAGTTGAGACATTTCATACATTTCATCAAATCTGTTATCAAAGAAATGAGTGTAGTTAGGGCCTTCAGGACAAAAGTTAGGACTATAAAATAATGAAAGGTAGTTTTCCGCATCAGGATAATCAGCAATCCAGGATGCCCTGAAAAAACCAAGTTTAGCTTGTGCTTTCATTTCTTTCAAAGTTGCTGGTGGATTAACTTCTATTTTTAAATTAATGCCTATTTCAGATAACTGATGCTGAATGAATTTACACAGATCCAGGTACTCCGATGTTGTAGCCAGCGTAATATCAGGTAAGTTATTTCCATTTTGAAAACCGGCACTTGCCAGCAAATGCCTGGCTTTATCCGGATTATAAGAATACCCCCTGACGAAATTAGAATCAAATGAAGGCATTCCGGAAGGTACTATCCCGTAATTCCCCGGAATACCAATGTTATTTCGGAGGTAACGGATCATTTTTTCCCGGTCAAATCCATAATTTATCGCTTTTCGTACACTTCTGAACCTGAGTGGGCTTTGCCTAACTAACTCAGACCCCGTATCTACAAGAATTCCCAAATATTCGGTATTTAAATATGGTTCAGTTATCAATTGAAACTTATCCTGATATTTCGGATGTAATTTACCGTCTTTGGTCAGTAACTCATCCTTGTAGCTGGCATCTAATCCCGACATAAAATCCAAATTACCTTTAACAAATTCAAGAAAGGCAGATTGTTTGTCCATCAGAAAAGTGATGGATACTGCTTCCAGGTATGGCAATGGATTACCCATTAAATCCTTCTCAAAATAATGGTTATTCCTTCGACAAACCAGTTTAACACCTTCCTTCCACATTTTAAAATAAAACGGGCCCGTTCCTACAGGATTTTGTCTGAAATCTTTCCCATAGTATTCAACAACTTCCCTTGGTATAACAGAACAATATTGCATTGATAAAATACCTAAAAAAGGCGGAAATGGCTTGGCAAGACGGATGATAACAGTGCTGTCATCAGGTGCAAAAAACCCATATTGCCTATCCCGTAATTCGACATTTTGAAATACCCATGCCCCCGGAGATGCAACCACCGGATCCAGTATCCTGTTGAAGCTATATACAAAATCACCGGCAACTACCTTTCTGCCTTTTTGATCGTTAAACAAAGGATGATCGTGAAAATAAATGTCATTACGCAAATGAAAGGTATAGGTTAAACCATCCCCGGAAATTTTCCATTCATTTGCAATACATGGTATTACTTTCAGATTGTTATCCAATTGAACGAGGCCGTTGAATAATTGATTACAGGCCCAGATATTAGCAAGGTTTTTAGCAAATGCAGGATCAAGAGATGTTATTCCGGCTGCTTCATTATATCTGAAAACGGTTTTACCTTTATTATCTCTCTCAGGACCTGAACAGGAAATGTAAATCCCGAAAATCAGGATCATAATAACCAAATGACTGATCCTGATATGAAACAGAAAATAATTGTTTTTAATTACCTGATTTAGGGTTTTTAGCCTGCCAAAAATAATCATTTATTCCCGTGGTTGGGGAGATCAATTGATGTTCAGTTTAACAGGATTTTTTACCTTTTCTTTTAATAAGGTAATATCAACGACATCGATTATCTGGTCGACATAATTGAAGACTAATCCTGTGAGATATTCTTTTTTAATATCTTCTATTTCTTTTCTGTTTTCTTTGGATAGAACAATATACTTTATTTTAGCCCTTTTAGCAGCAAGTATCTTTTCTTTAACACCTCCAACAGGCATGACTTTTCCTCTCAGTGTGATTTCACCTGTCATGGCCATCCGGTTTCTGACTTTTCTTTGAGTAAATGCTGATGCAAGAGCAGTGAATATGGTAATGCCGGCTGAAGGCCCGTCTTTTGGAGTAGCCCCTTCAGGTATGTGAATATGTACATGCCATTTCTGAAAAACATCGGGATCAATATTCAGTACTTCGGAGTGAGATTTAAGATATTCAAAGGCAATAGTAGCAGATTCCTTCATAACTTCTCCAAGGTTGCCGGTTATGGTAAGGTCTCCTTTTCCCTTGCTAAGGCTTACTTCAACAAATAATATCTCCCCTCCTACTGTTGTCCAGGCCAATCCCGTAACAATACCTGCGATATCATTGCTAATACTCTTCTCCTTTTGAAAAACCTGAGGACCCATGATCTTTTCCAACTCACCAGTAGTCAGGATTTTTTCATATTTCTTATCCATGGCGATGTATTTTGCCTTATTCCTAATGACTTTGGCAAGAACTTTTTCCATACTACGAACACCTGATTCCCTGGTATAATCATTTATGATCTTTTCGAGAACTGCTTTATTGAACTTTAGTTGATTCCTCTTCAATCCATGTTCTTTAAATTGCTTGGGCAGCAAGTGCCTTTTAGCAATTTCCAATTTTTCCTCAAGCAAATAACCGTTGATATTGATAACTTCCATACGGTCACGCAAAGCCGGATGAACATTATTCAGATTATTTCCTGTAGCAATAAACATTACCCTGGACAAATCATAATTGATTTCCAGATAATTATCATAGAACTCCGAATTTTGCTCAGGATCAAGGATTTCCAATAATGCCGCCTGCGGATCCCCTTGAATATTACTAATACCGACTTTATCGATCTCATCGAGGACAAAGACCGGGTTGGATGTTTTCACCTTTCGCATATTCTGGATGATCCTGCCAGGCATAGCTCCGATATAAGTCTTCCGGTGTCCGCGAAGTTCAGCTTCATCCCTGACTCCCCCCAGGGACATACGTATGTATTTTCTGTTTAAAGCTTCTGCAATGGACTTGCCAAGTGAAGTCTTTCCAACACCTGGAGGACCTACAAGACATAAAATCGGGGCTTTCATGTCTTTTTTCAATTTAATCACAGCCAGATGTTCAATGATCCTTTCCTTTACTTTTTCTAGTCCGAAATGATCATTATCAAGAATTTGCTGTGCCCTGTCAAGATCAAAATTATCTTCTGTGAATTCATTCCAGGGAAGTTCAACGAGCATTTCAAGGTAATTCACCTGAATGGAATACTCGGCAGCCTGTGGGACCATTCTTTGAAGCTTCTTTAATTCCCTGTCAAATACTATTTTTACCTCCTTGCCCCATTTTTTATTACTTGCTTTTTCTTTGATCTCATTGATTTCCTGTTCATAAGGGCTTCCCCCCAGTTCTTCCTGAATGGTTTTTAGCTGCTGACTCAACAAGTAATCCCTTTGCTGTTTATCCAGGTCTAATTTGACCTTACTCTGTATTTGGTTCTTCAGTTCGATAACCTGTAAATCCTTGGTCAGTGCTACAAGAACTTTATTAGCCCTTTTTAATAAATCAGATATCTCGAGTAATTTTTGCTTTTCCTTAATGTCTATATTAAGGTTGGAGGAAACGAAATTAACCAGAAAGACAGAGCTTTCGATATTTTTAATAGCAAATGCTGCATCTGAAGGAATATTGGGAGATAGCTTAATGATTTTAATTGAAATATCCTTTAAGGAGGATATCAATGCATTGAATTGTTCGTTCTTTTTAGTTTGGAACTCGTTAGCATCAAACTGAGTAACCCTGGCTTTAAAATAGGGTTCGGATTGAACCATATCCATCAAACGAAATCTTTTTTTACCCTGAATAATTGCGGTTGTACTACCATCAGGCATCTGCAAAATCTTTATCAGATGAGCTACTGTACCTATTCTGTTCAGGTCATTTAAGGACGGATCTTCAACATCAACATCTTTCTGCGAAACAACACCTATTATCTTATCACCCTTGTATGCCTCTTTCATCAGCATTATGGATTTATCTCTTCCAACCGTGATAGGAATAACAACTCCAGGAAATAAAACAGTATTTCTTAAAGGTAAAATAGATAATATTTCCGGTATGCTTTCTGCATCCATATGCTTCTCATCTTCAGTAGAAAGAAGCGGAATGAATTCAGTCTCATTATCAATTATATCAGAAAGATCAAAAATATTGGGTTTAAAAATAGTATCCATGAATATCAGTCAAAATGTCAGTTTAACAATAGTATGATTTAACTAAATAAAAAAAATAATTGCTACATTATTACCAATCAAATACATGTGAATATTTACAGGGATATTTGCAAATATAAGATGTGGCTTTAAATGTTATACGTCAATATATATGCCAAAGTTCGGCAAGAAAAGAAATCTTAAAAAGAAAATATTTCCAGATATATAAATAATTATCGCCTCAATTATTCAGGCTAAAAAGTTTTTTGGACATACGAGGAAAAAACTTTGTTGTTAGAAATTTTCTTTCCCCGGAAAATGAATGACCAATCTCCCGGAGTCGGGACAAACGTATCGCCAAGATCAATTATCGCATTAATATTAAAATTCTGTCCGTTGAAATACCTTATGTATTTGATGTTGATGGGATCAGTGATCAACACTGTATCCAGTTTGATATCCTCAGAAATGCATTTGGCAAAGATATGCCCGATATTGCCGGATTCATGAAATACATCAAATGCAGGGGGGCTGTTTTCAATGAAGTCTGAAGAATCATCTTTCTTCTTGCACCCGGCAGCCATGATGATACAACAGACAACAGTAAAGATTAATAAATATCCAAAGGGTACTTTACAATGCTTCACGATCTTATTTTTAAAATAGTTTGATATTCCAGGCATTTGATTCAAAATTACAATTATTTGCTAAATTAGCCAACCTGCATTATTAATGAAGAAGATAAAAGACAAAAGTAAAAAGATAAAAATCAAATGTTTACATAAAATTTGTTTTAAGACTTTTAAATTACTGGTCAAATTATTGTTTGTTTATTAACTTTATATAACTTTTGTCTTTAGCCTTTTATCTTTTATCTTTTTGATTAATTTATAAATTAATCAAGCTAAGTGTTATAGAAAAAATTTAAATAATAACGTATCACAGGTTCCGGATGAAACTTGAAAAAATATACAAACACCGGGCAGTCAGGAAAACAGGCAGGATCATGAAATATACCTTTCTTGTTTTTGCTTTTTTTTGTCTTTTCCTGTTTGCTATTTCCTTTACTACAGGGCCGTTCTGGATATATTACTGGCTGGGAACTACTAATTCCGGCATTACCGAAAAACCTGAAAGCATCATTATACTTGGAGGGGGTGGAATGCCAAGCGAGTCGGGTCTCATCAGGTGTTATTATGCAGCAGAACTGGCATCAGCTTTTCCTGAAGCAAGTATTATCATTGCCCTTCCGGGAGAACGGGAAGATACTGGCAGTTCCGTCACCAAAATGCAAAAGGAACTGGAATTAAGGAACATTAAAGAAACAAGGATCAGGATTGAATCTTCCGGAACCAATACACGTGCCCAGGCATTGAACATTAAAAAGGAATATCCCTGGTTTACCAATGAATATGTTGTTATTGTAACTTCTCCCGAACATATGTATCGTTCTGTTCTGACCTTTCGGAAAGCAGGATTTGAAAAGATTGGAGGGTTTCCTGCCTTTGAGCAGGCTATTGAAGCAGATATTCTGTTTGATGATGGATTACTGGGCGGGCGTAAATATATTCCTGAAGTCGGGAATAGTGTCCAGTTGCGTTATCAGTTCTGGAATCATCTGAAATATGAAATTATGATCCTGAGGGAATTCTTTGCTATCGGGTATTACAAACTGAAAGGATGGATATAAGTAATGCGAGAAAATGCTATACCTTATAGATTCAACAAAATAACAATTAATAACAACCAATAACTATTAATAACAATATATTAATATCTATTTCTAAATCTAATATGAAAACCATCATCATCAAATACTCATGTCTGTCGCTCCTGTCTTTTTTATTGTTAGGTTCCGTACATGCACAAAGTGATATTCCTCCTGAATTCTGCATTACGCAAGCAGAACACAAGCTTTCCAGGCTTATTAACAATCATCGTGTCCTTAATGGATTACCTGAGTTGTCGCTTTCCAAATCATTGTCTTTCGTTGCCGTAACTCATGTTGCCGACCTGGTTCATAATCATCCGGATACCGGTATTTGCAATCTTAACAGTTGGTCGGATAAAGGGGAATGGACACCTTGTTGTCATTCCAAATACTTACCCAGGCCGGAATGTATCTTTGGGAAACCAAGAGAACTAACTGATTATAAAGGTGATGGCCATGAACTTGTTTACTGGGAGTTTTCGGATGCCCTACCCGACAGTGTGTTTGTTTTCTGGTCGGGCCTGGATGAAACCAATGATTTCCTGCTAAACAAAGGAAAGTGGAATAAATACAAATGGAAGTCACTGGGTGTCAGTATCCTTGAAGGATATACAGTTGTATGGTTCGGGGAACTTTCCGATAATGCCGGTGAACCAACGGTCTGCATCCGGGTGAAAAAAGAGCCTGAGCCTTCTGTTTCGGAAAAACCATGGGAAATTACGGTCATCGACCATAAGACAGGCAGGTATTACGTGTTCTGTGCCAGCTATAGCCTAAAAATTGATGCAGAAAATGATGTCAGGAAATACCTGTCTAAAGGCTATCCTGAATCAAAGGTTGTTATAAGCAATAAAAATTACAGGGTGTAACTATCCGACCATGAAACTCTTGATAGTGCTAAAAAATATAGGGCTGGCCTGGGTAATGAATTTAAGAATGTATGGATAATGCGTTATTGATGGTTCAGAACTTCTGCCATTCTTTTTCCTATATCAGCAGGAGAATCCACCACATGGATACCACATGATCTCAGGATTTCTTTCTTAGCTTCAGCTGTGTCGGCTTTGCCCCCGATGATGGCTCCGGCATGGCCCATCCTTCTTCCTTTTGGTGCAGTAGCTCCGGCAATGAAGCTGACGATGGGTTTTGTTCCATGCTCCTTTGACCAGTATGCTGTTTCAGCTTCCATGTTGCCGCCTATCTCCCCTATCATCACAATGCCCTTCGTATCGTGGTCGTTCATGAATAACTCAACAGCGTCTTTGATGGATGTACCAAGGATAGGATCTCCTCCTATACCAATGGCAGTTGACTGCCCCAGCCCTATCTGGGTTAATTGTTGCACGGCTTCATATGTTAAGGTTCCTGAGCGGGAAACAATGCCTATTGGGCCTGGTGTGTGAATAAAACCGGGCATGATACCCACTTTTGCCTCTCCTGGGGTGATCACGCCGGGACAGTTAGGTCCAACTAACCTGGATGACTTATCATAGAGATATGATTTGATATTGACCATATCTTCAATAGGGATACCTTCGGTAACGCACACAATAACACCGATACCAGAATCTGTGGCTTCCATGATAGCATCGCTTGCAAAGGCAGGCGGAACAAATATCACAGATACATTGGCACCTTCCTTTTCTACTGCATTAGCCACAGTGTTGAATACAGGCCTGTCCAGATGTTTCTGCCCGCCTTTGCCCGGAGTGACGCCCCCGATAACTGTAGTTCCGTATTCAATCATCTGTATGGCATGAAAAGTGCCTTCTTTACCGGTAAATCCCTGTATAACAACCCTGGAATCCTTATTCACGATAATGCTCATGTTCGTTATTCGTTATTCGATATTCGTTATTCATTTAACTTATATCTTACCTCACTCATAATTCAAAACTCAAAACTAATAATTTTCTATTATAATTCATATATTTGTTGATATAGTAAAGGCTCATTAATAATAAAGATGCAAAACCCGTACCTGAAAGACAATAATACCATTTGTGCACTTGCCACACCTCCCGGCTCAAGTGCTATTGCCTTGATCCGTATATCCGGGCCCGATGCTTTCTCAATTTGTAAAAAGATATTTCAACCAAAGAAAAAAAATACTGACCTGAGCAAGGTTCCCTCCCATACCATTCATTTTGGCAATATTGTTTACAAAAGTGAATTGATCGATGAGGTACTTGTCAGTGTTTATAAAGCTCCTAATTCATATACCGGTGAAGATAGCATTGAAATATCTTGTCATGGCTCGGAATATATTCAGCAAAAGATGATCGGTGCCCTGATTGATAGTGGTGCAAGGATGGCCAAACCAGGTGAGTTCACCCTGCGTGCATTCATGAATGGAAAGTTTGACCTGTCACAGGCAGAAGCAGTTGCCGACCTCATCGCTGCCAATTCTAAAGCATCTCACGACCTTGCACTGAACCAGATGCGTGGTGGTTATTCCCGGAAGATCAAAGACCTCCGGCAACAACTCGTTCATTTTGCTTCACTGATCGAACTCGAATTGGATTTCAGTGAAGAAGATGTGGAATTTGCCGACAGGAAAGAATTGTTTTTATTACTAAAAAAGCTTAAATCCGAGGTCGGGCAACTGGTCGAATCTTTTTCCCAGGGTAATGTATTAAAAAAGGGTATCCCGGTTGCCATCATCGGTAAACCCAATGTTGGCAAATCAACCCTGCTGAACACCATCCTGAATGAGGAAAAGGCAATCGTTACCGATATTCCTGGGACAACGCGTGATGCCATTGAAGACACGATCATCATTGATGGTATTGCTTTCAGGTTCGTTGATACGGCAGGGTTAAGGGAATCATCTGACCGGATCGAGAGTATAGGCATTGAGCGGACTTATGAAAAGATCAAACAGGCCCGGATCATCCTGTTCCTTTTTGATGTCAGCGAAGATTCATGTGAGGACATAATAGGTGATCTTAAGGCTTTCCGGCAGGAGATGAAGGAAAACCTTACAGAGGAAGAGTTTGAATCCAAAAAGGTAATCATTATTGGCAATAAGATCGACAATCTGGTGGAAGCACCCAGGCATTTCAAAAAATTCGTGGAGATGGAATGTATTTTTATATCAGCCAAGCGCAAGGAGAACATCAGCATGATCTCAGAAAGCCTGGTGAAATCAGTAAAGGCAGGAGATTTTCAGGACCAGGCCATTGTCTCCAACCTCCGGCATTATGAAGCATTGAGTAAAGCTCTCCGGGCTATTAAAAACATTCAGAAAGGATTCAAAAAGAACATTCCCTCCGACTTGATCGCCATCGACATCAAAGAAGCCCTGCACTACCTCGGCGAGATCACAGGCGAAGTTACTACCAATGAGATACTTGATAATATTTTTAGGAATTTCTGTGTAGGAAAATGATTAGTTATCCGTTGTCCGAAGGACTCCTATGGAGAGTTGTTGAGTGGAATTTATGGCCGTTAGCCGTTTGGCCGTTAGCCGGATGCCAACTGTTTATGTGTTCAAGTTTCTTTGCGGCAATTAACCCTTACAAACACATCAAATGATTTTTCTCATAATACTAAATTTAAGATTTTTATTTTAATAGTTTTTGTTATTGATTTGGTTAATACGATAAATATATATTTTCAACCATTCTTATATATTTTGAGAGAAACGGACTGGTGTTTTAAAGATTATATAAATACATTTGCAATGTACCTTAAAATATTACGTGATGCTCCAGGTACGTACCCCAGAAAAATGAACTATCTTTTGTTCTGAGAATAAAAGTACCAAAAGGGGAATTTTCTTACACTATAAAAATGAGTTTTGGCAGTCCTTAAAAAGAGTGAGGGTTAAGATTTGTATGAAGGACTTTTGCGGGGTATATAAAAAAAGTATTTTTTTCCTTAAATAAATAGGAGGATGCTTTACTACAAAATGATAAAAGAGGTTGACGTGAACTTCATTTTTTTATTGCCTTGAGTATGCGCTCTTCTTTAATGACTACGTCCCTCATCAAAAGATTATATGGGAGTATTTTGAGTTTAGATTTTTTAAATCCTTCTAATATTTTCACCAGGGCGCTTGCTGATATTAACGAAAGGTTTAGTTCATATTCCAGTTCACATTCATTAATGAAATCATCACTAAATTCCGGAGCAATTAACAAAGATTTAATCACTTTGAAATTGTTTTTTTGAGCCAATTCAAAGTAAGATTTGATTTGACGTGACACAGAACTAAACTTGTTATATCCACTTTCCTTACCGGTTTTGCATTCAATGATGATCAGCTCCTGGTTACCAA
>JAUWGC010000014.1 GCA_030606625.1 Bacteroidales bacterium
CATGGATAATCCTAAAGCCATCAAAAAAGTATTTTGTGCTACAGTCAAAATTGCTAAACATTTTAATTTGATTGGTGGTGAGCTTATCGCCGGTGACAGCACTAAGTTCAGAGCACAAAACAGCAAGAAGAACAACTTCAATAAAAAGAAAATTGACCGGCATATTGCCTATATTGATAATAAACTGGAACAATACAATAAACAACTGGCCGAAGAAGATGGAGATGCCAAAGAGCAAATCAAAAAGGAAATAGACAAACATAACAAACGCAAGGATGATTACCAGGATCTGGAAAATCAATTAAAAGAAAGCGGTGAAACACAGATTTCAACCTCTGACCCTGAAAGCCGCCATATGATCATTCGCAACAACATTGCCGAGGTGGCTTACAATGTACAAACTACGGTTGATGCCAAATACTGTTTGCCTATTGATTACAAGGTTACCAATACCAATGACAGCAAGGCAATGGGAAACATGTTGCGAAGGGCAAAAAGCATTCTTAGAAAAAATGATTTCATTGCTTTATATGATAAAGGATACCACACCGGGAGTGAATTGGGGACTGCAGAACAAATCGGGATACTGACTATGGTTGCTGTCCCTGGTATTCCACGTTCGTCACAGTCTCCTGACCCTAGATACAATGTGGAAAATTTTGAATATTCTTATGAAAATGACACCTATACCTGTCCAATGGATCAAGTGCTCAAATCAAACGGCAACTGGTATAAAAGAAACAATTATAATTACAAAAAATACAAAACGCCGGCCTGCAAAACCTGTCCGGTAAGGGCAAAGTGTACCAAGTCAGTACAAAATGGAAAAATAGTACAACGAAGCGAGTTCACCCCTGCTATCGAAAGGAACAAGGAAAGGATTGAACAATATGCGGAAATATACCCAAGAAGGCAAGCCATTGTGGAGCATCCATATGGAACAATCAAGCGACAATGGGGATTCAATTATATTATTACTAAAAATGGTGAGCTACGGGCAAGCGCTGATGTGGGGTTTATGTTCACAGCCTACATCCTGAAAAGGATAATCAATATCCTGGGAAAAGAAGTTTTCAAAGAGTATCTCAGAGTACTCGTTTACTCTTTTTTACTCATTTTCGGTCAAATAAGAGCTATTTTAAGCCATTTTAAGGAATCCATTTTGGCCGATAATATCAATCCCTCATTTTTTGAATATTTCGCAAATCGTCTTATATTTACTCGAAAATTGATCATTATCGCTAGTTTTTAGACAAACTGACGTCTAACGTCTTCCTGCAACTATCGTTGCATCCTGATCCTATTTCCCAAGTAATTGCTTGATCTCATTCAACTTCATTAACGCTTCCACAGGTGTTAATGTATTGATGTCGATACTCAGAATGTCTTCCTTGATCTGCTGAAGCAAAGGGTCATCCAGCTGAATAAAACTAAGCTGAAACTCATCTGCTTCCTTATTACTTGTCCTCTTAGCTTTTTTAGTTAATTCTTCACCTGCATGTGATTTCTCCAGTTGCTTCAGGATCAAATTGGCTCTTTCAAGTATAGTGGGAGGCATACCGGCCATCTTTGCCACATGGATGCCAAAACTGTGTTCGCTGCCTCCTCTTTCAAATTTCCGGAGGAATATCACTTCATTGTTCACTTCTTTGACTGAGATATTGTAATTCTTGATCCGGGGCATAGATGAGGCCATTTCGTTCAGCTCGTGGTAGTGAGTAGCAAACAGGACTTTGGCACGAAAGAGGGAATGGTTGTGTATATATTCTGTAATGGCCCAGGCTATGGATATTCCATCATAGGTACTGGTTCCCCTGCCAATTTCATCCAGAAGGATCAGGCTGCGGTCGGAAATATTGTTCAGAATACTTGCAGATTCATTCATCTCAACCATAAAAGTGGATTCACCGGAAGAGATATTATCTGAGGCACCTACCCTTGTGAAAACCTTATCGACCAGGCCTATCCTGGCTGAGGTGGCAGGCACGAAAGAACCCATCTGGGCCATTAGCACAATGATGGCAGTTTGCCTGAGTAAAGCGGATTTACCTGACATGTTCGGACCTGTAATGATAATGATCTGCTGTTTTTCATTATCCAGGTAAACATTATTAGGAACATATTCCTCACCTAAAGGAAGTTCATGTTCAATTACCGGATGCCGTCCATTTTTGATATCGATAGCTAAAGAATCATTAATAGCAGGGCGTATATAATTATTATTTACAGCAATAGTTGCAAAAGAAAGCAGGCAGTCCAATCGTGCAATAAGCGAGGCGTTCAGTTGAATAGGCCGGATATAATCCGCAAGTTCACTGACAAGGTTATTGAACAGTTTAACTTCAAGTTCAAGTATCTTTTCTTCGGCACCCAGTATCTTTTGTTCATATTCTTTAAGCTCTTCAGTGATATATCTTTCCGAATTCACAAGGGTTTGTTTACGGTTCCATTCAGGAGGAACCTTATCTTTATGGGTATTGGTCACCTCGAGGTAATAGCCAAAAATATTGTTATAACCTATTTTTAATGAGGAGATACCTGTTCTTTCGGTTTCCCTTTGCTGTATCTTTTTCAGATAGTCTTTTCCTGAGAAAACAAGTTCCCTGAGTTCATCCAGTTCCGTTGAAATACCATCTTTCATAACGTTGCCTTTGTTGGCAGCGACAGGAGGGTCAGGCTTGATCTCGTTTTCAATACGTTCTCTGACAAGAGGGCAAAAATTCAACTGTTCGGCAATTTTTTGTAATGCTTTTTGCCGTGTTTTCCGGCAATTGTCTTTAATCGATTCGACTGCATGCAAGGCCCTGCCCAATTGAATAACCTCACGAGGATTGATTTTTCCGATGGCAACTTTTGATATGATCCTTTCCAGGTCACCCACTTGTTTAAAGTCTTTCCCCGAAACCTCTGTAAAAACCTTATGTTCAGTAAGATATTTAACAATATTGAGTCTCTCTTCTATAATGGATTTTTCTTTAAGTGGCAGCACAATCCATCTTTTGATGAGTCGTCCTCCCATAGGAGTATGGGTAAGATCGATGATGTCAAGCAAAGTGCTGGCGTTTTCATTAATGGTGCTGATCAGTTCAAGGTTGCGGATAGTGAACCTGTCAAGCCATACATATTTTTCCTCTTCTATCCTGGAAATTTTGCTGATATGCCTGAGCTTGTCATGATGTGTTTCTGACAGATAGTGGAGAGCCGCACCTGCTGCAATAATAGCCTGGTGCATTCCTTCAATGCCAAAACCTTTCAGCGACAGTGTGCCAAAGTGCCTGGTAAGCAGTTCATAGGTATAATCGGTCGTAAAAGCCCAATCCTCAAAAGTATTAGTATAAAACTTATTTCCAAAAGCTTCAAAGAACTTAGATAATTTATTTTTTTGCAGAATTACCTCACTAGGTTTGAAGCTTTGCAATAATTTGTCAAGGTATTCGGTTGTTCCCTGTGTAACGAAGAATTCACCGGTTGAAATATCAAGAAAAGATATCCCCGAAGTTTTGTTATCAATGTGCACACTTGCCAGGAAATTATTTTCCTTCTGAGTAAGCACATTGTCATCATAAGCTATGCCCGGTGTAACCATTTCAGTAACTCCTCTTTTGACGATCTTCTTCGCCAGTTTGGGGTCTTCGAGTTGTTCACAAATGGCAACCCTTTGTCCGGCCTTAATAAGTTTGGGAAGGTATGTATCAAGGCTGTGGTGTGGAAATCCGGCAAGGTCAACATAGGAAGCAGCGCCATTTGCTCTTTTGGTAAGTACTATACCTAATATTCCTGAAGTTTTCCTGGCATCTTCCCCGAAGGTTTCATAGAAATCACCGACCCTGAAAAGCAGTAAAGCATCAGGGTATTTGGCCTTGATGGAGTTATATTGCTTCATCAAAGGAGTTTCTGCTATTTTATTTCCTTTCTCCAAATCTTCT
Organism: Bacteroidales bacterium; assembly: GCA_030606625.1. Taxonomy (GTDB): domain Bacteria; phylum Bacteroidota; class Bacteroidia; order Bacteroidales; family B18-G4; genus JAUWGC01. The sequence continues at coordinate 3,927 of JAUWGC010000014.1, forward strand.
TCAGGATGGTTGGTTCAGTCTATGTGGGAACGATTTATTACAAAATTAACCTAAAATTCTTAATTATTTGTACATGATAAACTTTTTATCTTATAGATTTGGGTATATTTTTGTGGAAAAGAAACTTTTGACATGCGCAAATTAAAGATTGATGAATTAAACCGTATCAGTGTTGATAAATACAAAAAGGCAGCAAAAATACCTGTTGTGATCGTTTTGGATAACATCCGAAGCCTCAATAATATAGGATCGGTATTCAGGACTGCCGACGCTTTTCGTATTGAAAAGATATTTTTATGTGGCATAACAGCCCGGCCACCTCACAGGGATATACAAAAGACTGCCTTAGGTGCAACCGAATCAGTTGACTGGGAGTATTTGCAAGAAGTCAGCAAATTGGTTGAATGGTTAAAAAAACAGGGATATAGTATATATGCCGTTGAACAAACCGATTCAAGCCTTAATATTGAGGAATATCAATTTGAAAATGATAAAAAAGTCGCAGTGATCTTTGGCAACGAAGTAAAAGGTGTCAGCGAGGTTCTGATGAATATGGTTGATAGCTGCCTCGAGATACCACAGTATGGAACAAAACATTCACTTAATATCTCAGTAAGTGCAGGCATCATAATCTGGAACTTGTATATAAAATTCAGATCATTTATTACAAATGATTGAACTTTGCGTTAATTGCAACTTATAGCATGTAAAAGAGAGTGAATTAAGCTTTTATTTAATGTATTATTAGTTTTATTGATTCATTGAAATTGGTGCATATTTATTAAGCTTTATCACTTAACTTAAAAATAATTTTATTTTTATTTTTAAAATTAACTTATTTGATTGTATATTTGCGTTTAAGGAAAAAGAGATTTTATTAATATAAATTTTAAAACTTTAATTATGAAAAAGGATTACGGTTTAGCTCGGAAAATTTTATTTGTCTTATTTATTAGTATTCTGCCATTTTTATTATTTGGTCAGGAAAGTGATGATCAATCAGCAGACAAAAAACCAGATTCTTTCACACCTCATCTTTATGTTAATCTCAATGGGGGCCTATACCTGGCCCATACTGATGTTAACCAATACACATATTGGGTACCAAGTGACTCATGGAGGTTTGGTTACGGTGTCCGGATCGGATGGCAATTCCTTCCTTTTTTAAATCTTCGTGGAGAGGTTACCAACGGGCAATTACATGGTTCTAAAAAAAATATGTACGGATGGGACGTGTATTTTGAAGCGACACCTGGTATTGGCTGGCACCTGCAACCCGTATTCAACTTATCAAACCTGTTTGCGGGATATAGAGAACGTTTAATCGATATTAATTTTTTGGTTGGGGTAGGTGGTTTTTCTTTTAAATCTGAACTAAAGAACCAGGAAAATAATGAAAAACTCATGCAGTACAAAACCCAGGATGGTTCTTATAATTTCGAACCGGCAGATCAAAAATCTATTGACGATATGGAAGAAATACATCATGTCTGGTCATGGCCGGTAGGACTAGGTGTTGATATTAGGCTACATGAAAGATGGGACCTTACTTTTGAAGGCCAGGTAAGATTCCTTGACTGGGAACATCTTGACAGGGTTTACGTACCTCAAGATAAGCCGTTTAAAAGGGATGTGATGAGTTATTGGTCAGTTGGCATCACTTATAAGTTTGCATACAAACAAGGTCTCAAGAAGATGGATAAGAATTACGACATGGTTACCTTTACTGCTACCCCTGAGCCACTTGAAGTTCACGGAGATTCAATTGAGGTCACAATCAAAAGCGATGTACTTCCAAAGTACTTCGACAAGAAATCAGCTATGCTTGTAAGGCCATTCTTGAAATATGAAGAAACATCATATCCACTTGAAACAATTACACTTAAAGGAGAAGATGTTCCGGGTGACGGTGTAGTGATAAACTATAAGGACGGAGGTTCATACTCATACACAACAAAAATACCTTATGAACCTGGTATGAATGTATCAGAACTCATGGTTACTCCGATCGTCTATCCTGCCAAGGAAGGTACTTACGCAGATGAAGCATCCATTACTGAAAATGCAAAATTTATTATTTTACCAGAAAGGAAAATTGATGATGGTGTGATTGCTACATCAAGAAAAGTAATGGATGATGAATTCGTACTATACGGACCTCACAGCTATGAAAAGGAGACCATCATTACAGAAAAAGCAAAGATATACTTCCTTGTTAACCGTTATAACCTCAACTGGAGAGTACCATTGAACAAGAATGAAGAATTCAAGAAAAAGCTTAATAGACTTCCGGAATTCATTGCTTTGGGATGGGAAATTAAAAATATTGATATCAAAGGTTGGGCATCTCCCGAAGGTGAAGAAACATTCAACAGGGATCTGTCAGAAAACAGGGCAAATACCTCATTTAACTACATGGTTAAAGAGATCAAGAAGGTTGCCAGGACCAAGGATTCCAAGGTCGATATCAAAGATCCCAAGAAAGAAGTACAGTTTGATGTTACATGGCATGGGCCAGACTGGGACAATTTCCTTAAATCAGTTGAAAAATCCAATATAACTGATAAAAGTGCGATCATCAACGTGATCAAATCATCCGGCCAGGCCAAGAAGGAAGAAGAAATCAAGAACATGATCACTATCTATCCTGAAATAGAAGAAAACCTTCTTCCTCAATTACGTAGGGCAGCAATATTTGTAAATTGTTACGAACCAAAAAGAACCGATGTAGAAATAATGGAAATATCGATAACCTACCCGGATTCTCTCAAGGTTGAAGAATTACTATATGCTGCCACATTATATGAAGATAATGAAACCAAAATCAAGATTTATGAATCTGTTGTAATAGCATACCCTAACAACGGTGTTGGACATCACAATGCCGGTGCAGTTTCAATTGAAATGGGTGAATATGAAGCAGCATCAGGTCATCTGACCAATGCCAACAACCTGTTACCTAACAATGGCAAGGTTATCAATAATTTGGGTGTTCTTGAATGCCAACTTGGAAACTACAAGAAAGCCGAGATATATTTCAGAAAAGCCAAAAATCTGGGTGAAGATGTTAATTATAACATAGGTGTATTGGAAATTCTTGATGGTAATTATGATGAAGCATTGAGACTGTTTGGAAAAACCAAATGCAAATACAATGTTGCTCTGGCTCAATTGCTTAATGGCGATAATGCCGGTGCGGAAAAGAACCTGAATTGTGCACCAAAGACAGCAGAAGTATATTATCTGTTAGCTATTATCGGCTCACGTACAAACAATACCAAAATGCTCTATGAAAATCTGATCAAAGCAATTGAATTAGATCCGGAATATAAAAGTATAGCAGGTATGGACAGGGAATTCATTGGATATTATACTTCACCTGATTTCAAGAATATAGTACAATAATAAAGCCTTTAACTCATAGCCCGACTATAGTCGGGCTATGATTAATTTCTTAGGATAATCCTTAGCAATCATTTCCAGAAAATTCTGAAAATCATTTTCGTTGTTTAATAAATCTTTATTGGTGATATCAGTTATCACTATGCGCAGGTTTGAACTTTTTCGAAAATAGTCAAAATACCTGTTTTGAATCTTTTCAAGATATGATGCCTTGATATTAAGTTCATAAGACCTTCCCCTTTCCCGTATCTTCTCTATTAGGTCATCTACTGATAAATGCAGATATACAATCAGGTCAGGTTTTAGGATGGTGGGGTAGATGATATCAAATAATTTATTGAACAGCAAAAGTTCATCTTTTGGTAAGTTTATACTGGCAAAGATCCTTGATTTATCAATGATGTAATCAGCAACAATGTTGGATGAAAACAAATCCCCGTGGGCAAGTTTGTCTTTTACCTGTTGATAACGATCGGCCAGAAATGACATCTCCAGAGGAAATGCATAATTCTTCGGATCTTCATAAAACCTGGGCAGGAAAGAATTATCTTCGAATCTTTCAAGGATAAGCCTTGCATTGATATTTTGGGCTAGCTTATTAGCTAATGTGGTCTTACCGGCCCCAATATTCCCTTCTATGGCTATGTAATTGTATTTCATAAATAAATCCGGACTTTTATCAGGATCGTTGTTCTAAATATTCATATAAGGACACCATCAGGGGATCCTTACATTCTATCAGAAGTTCTGCCACAGATTGATTTAGTTTTGGGTGGATAAATCCCGGCATTATCTCTGCCAATGGTTCAAGTACAAATCTCCGGTCCTGAATAAGCGGATGCGGCACTGTCAACTCAGGTGTTTCCAGGATCAATTGATCGATGAACAGGATATCAATATCCATTGTTCGTGATATATATACAGTTTTTATCCTTTTTCTACCAAGTGTGGCTTCAATAAATTGAATATGGCGAAGTATTTCCTCCGGTTGCCTGGTAGTGTTAACGGCTACTGCCTGGTTCAGGAAAAGATCGGAAGATTCGAACCCCCAGGGAGTTGTTTCATAAACACTGGAATGTCTCACAATGGCTCCTACTTCATCTTTCAACAAGGACATCGCTATTTCAAGATTAGCCAGTCTGTTTCCCAAATTACTTCCCAGTAATAAAATGACAGTATGCATATCAATCAAAGATAGATCTGATCTCCAAATTTACAATAAGAAAACAGAAATAAATATATGATATCTTTATTTTTTCATTGATTTTAATTATTATTGTATTCTAATCAATAAAAAATCAAATCATGAAACAGTTTTTTAAATTTATGTTTGCATCAATGTTGGGCACTATACTAACATTGATCATTGTGTTTTTTATTTTTATGGGTATTATAGCATCCCTGGTATCGTTTGCTGAAAAAGAAACCATTAAGGTACCTGAAAAATCCATCATCTATATAAATCTCGACCGGCCCATATCCGAACGCTCCCCCAAAGATCCGTTTGCATTTTTTGATATGGCATCCAAAGAATTCATTAAACAACTTGGTTTGAATGATATTCTGAGAAATATTGAGAAAGCCACTAAAGATGACAACATAAAGGGTATCTATCTTGACCTGAGCCAAATTCAGACTGGCATTGCCACAGTTGAGGAAATCCGAAATGCCCTGGTTGAATTTAAGCAATCCGGAAAATTCATTATCTGTTATGGAGAAGGATTTTCACAGATAGCATATTATCTTGCAACCGTGGCTGACGAGATCTACATACACCCGGAAGGCTTTATTGATTTCAAAGGGATAAATGCCGATGTTATGTTCCTTAAGGAAACTCTTGAAAAACTTGAGATTGAGGCACAAATAGTACGTCATGGTAAATATAAAAGTGCTGTTGAACCATTTATGCGTAAAGACCTGAGTGAAGCAAACAGGGAACAGTTAACAGAAGTTGTAAATTCAATATGGGGTAACTTCCTGGGAAAAATATCTGAAGCCAGGCAGATCAGTGTTGAACGATTGAATATCATTGCTGATAAACTTGATTGTTTTGATGCGGAAAAAGCCCTGGAAAACAGATTGGTTGACAGGTTATTATATAAAGACCAATTACTTAATGAATTAAGATCAAAACTGGGAATCGGCGAAGAAGATAAAATCAGCAAGGTTTCGCTAAGAAAATATTTACATGCTCCTGATCCGGAAAAGAAAAAGTATACAAAAGATAAAATCGCTGTAATTTATGCAGTTGGAATAATTATGGGGGGAAAAGGAACCGATGAGGTCATCGGTTCTGCCAAATTATCTGAGGCTATTAGGAAAGCAAGGCTGGATGATAATGTCAAAGCTATTGTAATGCGAGTGAATTCACCTGGTGGAGATGCCCTTGCTTCTGATGTCATCTGGAGAGAAGTAACACTTGCCAGGGAACAAAAACCTTTTATTGTTTCCATGGGGGATGTTGCTGCTTCCGGAGGCTATTGGATCTCTTGCGCTGCGGATAAGATCATCGCTGATCCCAATACCATTACAGGTTCCATTGGAGTCCTGGCGCTGATCCCGAATATGAAAAATCTGTTTAATAATAAGCTGGGTTTCACATTCGACAATGTTAAATCTAATGAAAATGCTGAATTCCCAACAATTGTACGTCCAATGACATCATATCAGTGGAAAGTACTTGAAAGGATGATAGACAAGGTTTATCAAGAATTTCTTGAAAAAGTGGCAGTTGGCAGAAACATGACAACCGGGCAGGTACACCAGATTGCACAGGGAAGGATATGGACAGGTATTGATGCCAGGGAAATAGGATTGGTTGATGATATCGGAGGCATAGAAGATGCGATAAACATGGCAGCTGAAATGGCAGAATTAACAGACTACCGTATCAGGGAGCTTCCGGTTCTGAAAGATCCATTCATGCAATTATTTGAACAACTAACCGGGCAGAGTAGGGTAGAGCATTATTTAAAAAATGAACTGGGTGTGTATTACACTTACTATGACTATATTAAATATATGAGCTCTGGTCATGCAATACAGGCCCGTTTGCCCTTTGAGTTCAGAATTTACTAAATAAGGGATTGATCAAACCAAGATATTAAGAATAATCCATTTCGGTCAGGCGTTTATAAGAAGCATATCTCCATTTAGCATTCTTTTCAGCCAGTGCGTCAAGGCGTTTTGCTTCAGCTGGGAATGTTTGTTTTAATGAAGTATACCTTACTTCACCATTAAGGAATTCCTGGAATTTACTCCAGTCAGGTTCTTTCGAATCGAGGATAAATGGGTTTTTGCCTTCTTCTTCGAGCAATGGATTAAACCTGTATAGATGCCAGTATCCGGCTTCCACAGCAAGTTTTGATTCAAGCTGTGATTTACCCATGCCCCTGCGCAAACCATGGTTAATACATGGCGAATAGGCAATGATTATCGAGGGTCCGGGATATGCTTCAGCTTCCTTCAGGGCTTTGAAGAACTGTGACTGGCTTGCTCCCATTGCCACCTGAGCAACATATACATAGCCATAACTTATTACCATCATACCAAGGTCCTTTTTCCTTACTTTCTTACCTGATGTGGCAAACTTTGCAACAGCACCTATCGGTGTTGCCTTTGAAGATTGCCCACCGGTATTTGAATAAACCTCGGTATCCAGAATAAGGATATTGATATCCTGGCCAGTGGCAACCACATGATCCAGTCCGCCATATCCAATATCATATGCCCATCCGTCACCTCCAAAGACCCAGATTGATTTCTTGATCATGTATTGTTTCAATGCAAGGACTTCTTTAGCGATGGGATGATCAATCTTTTTCAGTAATGGGACTAGTTTGTTCGTGGCTTCTTTTGACAATTGTGCATCATGCATTCCTTCAATCCAGTCTTGAATAGCATCTTTAGTATCTTGTGTGATCCCTCCGTTGAGTGATTGTAAACGTTCTGCAATACGACTTCTCAATTTGTCTACTCCAACAGCCATTCCAAATCCGTATTCAGCATTGTCTTCGAAAAGGGAATTGGCCCATGCCGGACCATGCCCCGATATCTTATGCTGGCAATAAGAGGTGGAGGGAGCCGAACCACCATAGATGGAAGAACAACCGGTTGCATTAGCTATCATCATCCTTTCACCGAAAAGCTGGGTGATCACCTTTATATAAGGTGTTTCACCGCATCCGGGACAAGCACCTGAAAATTCAAATAACGGCTGGGCAAATTGACTATTCTTGACAGTTTTATCTTTAGGAACAAGGTTCTCTTTATAAGTGACACTTTTGTCCATGAAATCCCAGTGCTCAACCTCATCCATCTGTGTGCCCAGGGGTTTCATTACCAACGCTTTTTCCTTGGCAGGGCAAATATCGACACAATTACCGCATCCTGCACAATCCAGCACACTTATCTGGATTCTGAATTGATGTCCCTCTAGTCCCTTGCCAACAGCTTTGATGGTTTTAGTACCTTCAGGCACATTTTTCAATTCTTCTTCGTTCAGGAGGAAAGGCCTGATGCTGGCATGTGGGCATACAAATGCACACTGGTTACTCTGAATACAGTTCTCAGGGATCCATTCAGGCACGTTAACCGCGACACCTCTTTTTTCATAGGCGGTTGTTCCAGCCGGAAAGGTGCCATCTTCCCTGCCAACAAATGCGCTGACAGGTAGGTCATCACCCTTGAGATTATTGATCGGATCACATATCTCCCTGATAAAAGCCGGAACATCTTTTACTGTAGTTTTATCTTTTGGATCAATATTCTTCCATTCTTTAGGAATTTCGACCTTTACCACGTCACCACCACGGTCAATAGCAGCTTTGTTCATCCTGACAATATCCTCACCCTTTTTACCAAAAGTTTTTACAATAGCTTTCTTCATCTCATCAACGGCTTCTTCATAAGGAATTACATTTGAAATTTTGAAAAATGCAGACTGCATGATGGTGTTTGTCCTTGAGCCAAGTCCAAGTCCTTCAGCAATATTGGTCGCATTTATGATATAGAAGTTAATATCGTTTTCTGCAAGGTACCGTTTCATAGAATTCGGAAGCCGTTTTTTGGTTTCTTCAACATCCCAGATACTGTTTAGCAGGAATGTTCCTCCTTTTTTCAAGCCTTTAAGCATATCATACTTGTCAATAAATGATGGTACATGACAGGCAACGAAATCAGGGGTGTTCACAAGGTAGATTGACCTTATCGGTTGGTCACCAAACCTCAGGTGTGAGGTTGTTATACCACCCGACTTTTTGGAGTCATATGCAAAGTATGCCTGGACATACCTGTCAGTTGTTTCACCAATAATCTTGATCGAGTTCTTGTTTGCACTTACTGTACCGTCAGCTCCCAGGCCATAGAATTTGGCTTCGAAAGTGCCTTTTGAAGAAACTTTGATATCGGGAAGCAGGGGCAGGGAGGTATACTTGACATCATCAACAATACCGATAGTAAAACGGTTTTTAGGTTCAGGTAATGTCAGATTATCATAAACAGACATAATCATGGCAGGAGTGGTGTCTTTTGAACTCAGTCCGTAATACCCTCCAACGATCAAGGGAGCATTTTCCTTTCTATAAAACAGGTCCCTGACGTCAAGGTACAGTGGTTCACCGTTTGCACCGAGTTCTTTGGTTCTGTCAAGGATAGCAATTCGCTTAACGGTTTTAGGAAATACTTTCATGAAGTATTTTTCTGAAAATGGCCTGTAAAGGTGAACCGTGATCAAACCCACTTTTTCACCTTTTTCCATCCTATAATCAACAACTTCTTTGATAGTATTCGTAACAGATCCCATGGCGATGATGATTTGTTTTGCATCGGGAGCACCATAATATGTAAAAGGATGATATTCCCTTCCGGTCATTTTTGAGATTTCCTGCATATATTCTTCCACGACATCCGGGATGGGGTCATAAAACCGGCTTGCTGATTCTTTAGCCTGGAAAAATATATCAGGATTCTGGGCTGTACCTCTTGTCACCGGATGTTCCGGATTAAGTGCTCTTTCCCTGAATTCCCGGATGGCATCAAAATCAACAAGGCCACGCATATCTTCATTATCGAAGTATTCAACCTTTTGGATCTCGTGAGAACTCCTGAATCCTTCGAAGAAATGAAGGAAAGGAATTCTTAATTTGATAGCAGCGAGATGAGCTATTCCGCCTATGTCCATAATTTCCTGGATTCCACCTGAAGCAAGCATAGCAAAGCCTGTCTGACGAGTACACATCACATCACTGTGATCTCCGAAGATAGACAGGGCATGAGCAGCCAGGGTACGGGCACTTACATGGAAGACTCCTGGTAAAAGCTCACCGGAAATCTTGTACATGTTGGGTATCATCAATAGCAAACCCTGTGATGCAGTGAATGTTGAAGCCAGTGTACCTGCCTGAAGGGCTCCGTGTAAAGCACCGGCGGCACCTCCCTCGGATTGCATTTCCTCAACCCTGACTGTTTCACCAAAAATATTTTTACGCCCATAAGCTGCCCATTCATCAATATATTCAGCCATTGTAGATGATGGAGTAATGGGATAAATACATGCTACTTCACTGAAAATATAAGCTACATGAGATGCGGCATAATTGCCATCACAGGTAATGTATTTTTTTATTCTTGCCATGATAGATTATGATTTAGATATGAATCTTAATACTGAAATTTAATAAAGGCACGAAATTAATAAATTAAATCCAGTTCAATATGAAATTCAAATAATTTTGAACCGGAAAATATTTTATTTATAATGATTTTAGATTGGAATTTTTTATGATTGTTTATTGTTGTATTTTTTGGAAAATTCCTTTCCGGCATTGAGGGCATCCAGATTTAACCTGACAATCTTTTCACCTTTTTTATCAAAGATTTTACGGATAGCATTTTCCAGTATTGAGAAATCAATTGCCAGATGAGGCGAGGCTGCCCCCAGGATAACAATATTTGCTGATTTTGGCGATCCCAGGTCTTTTGCTATCTGATCTGCATTTAGTGCGACGTGATGTGGAACTTTTTTGATCTCATTCAGGATATCATCTATGTCCGGATAATCCGAAATATTAATAACAGGATTTGTATTTGTTATCACCCATCCGTTTTTTGACAGGACATTCAGATAGCGCAACGCTTCCATGGGCTCAATAGCGATGATCATGTCTGCTTTTCCTTGTGTGATCAGGTCGGAAAATATATTTTCCGACGAAAGCCTTAAATGGGATTGAACAGCACCCCCTCTCTGACTCATTCCATGAACCTCTGCCTGCCTCAGGTAAAGATCTGCATCCATTGCAGCAATACTAATAGTGGCCGCAATTGATAATATCCCCTGTCCACCCACTCCTGCTAAAATGATATCTTTCTTCATATTTACTCAGTTTTGGGTTTATGTTTGGCCCTCATTCGCTTGTTCAGGGTCTGGATACATTCTCTCCGGGGTATGATAACGGAAACATCATTGTATTCAAGTTCTTCTTTGATGAGTTTTATATTTTCTTCATGATGCTTACGTAATGGTGTAATTACCCTGATATGTTCTTCCTTTACACCAAGGCCTTTACATATTTCTTCGATCTTTCCGAATGCTAATGAATTCTGGCCTCCTGTCATGGCTGTAGTTAAATTATCCAGAATGAAAACAGTAATAGGAGATTTACTGTTAACAGCATCCAGCAAACCGGTAATACCTGAATGTGTGAAGGTTGAATCACCGATGGCAGCAACTGCCGGTACAAGGCCTGCATCAGCTGCACCAATTGCCATGGTTATAGAAGCACCCATGTCGACGCATGAATTTATTGATTCTAATGGTTTTAAAGCGCTTAACGTATAACAACCGATATCTGAAAACACCCTCCCCTTGGAATAACCGTTCATGGCCTCATTAATAGCCAGGAATGCATCTATATGCCCACATCCGTCACACAGTTTCGGGGGCCTCCCTTTGACAAATTCAGGAATATCCATTATGTCCTCTTGTTGTTTGCCCAGTGCTTTGCCAACCAGATTCGGATTCAGCTCACCATCCCGGGGTAATGTGCCATCCAGTCTGCCATGCACTTCTTTACCAATATTTAATATACCTTTCAGCATTTCTTCTATCATTGGATATCCTTCTTCCAGAACCAGCAATTCATTGTTTTCTTCATAGATCCTGCGGATCAATCTCTTTGGTACAGGATACTGGCAAATCTTTAATATAGGATAAGGCACTTTACCCTCATGGTAATTCTCAAGCAAATAATTGTATGCAATACCACAGGCAATGATACCAAGGCTTTTATCTTCTGCATCAAAATACCGGTTAAAACCTGACTCTTCACCTGCCTTTTCGAATGCCACCTGATTTTCAAGCAGGATCTTATACCTCTTCCTTGCAAATACAGGTAATAATATAAATTGCTTTATATTTTCCGGAAGTTTCAACTGATTCTGGGCTTTTGGCGCCTTACGGATCACTACTGCCCTTGAATGAGCCAGCCTTGTCGTTATTCTCATCATGACAGGAAAGCCCAATTTTTCTGAAAGCTCATAACCATAATATACCATGTCATAAGCTTCCTGCTGATTTGAAGGTTCCAGGACAGGTATCATTGCAAACTTTCCATAAAATCTTGAATCTTGTTCATTCTGAGAAGAATGCATGGAAGGATCATCTGCTGAAACCACTATCAACCCGCCATTGGCACCTGTCATTGCCGAGTTAATAAAAGGATCGGCAGCAACATTAAGCCCTACATGCTTCATACAGGCCATGGCTCTTTTACCTGCATACGACATACCTAACGCAGTCTCCATAGCTGTTTTTTCATTAGCTGACCATATTGCCCTGATTCCTTTTCCGGAAGCTTCCCTGGAGTTTTGAACATATTCTGTTATTTCGGTACTGGGTGTGCCCGGATAGGCAAATATTCCAGATATACCTGCATCAATACCTCCCTGTGCAATTGCTTCGTCGCCGAGTAACAACAATTTTTGCATGTTTGTCTGGTCTTTAGATTATGAAATTGATGGTAGTTAACAAAGCTAATAAAAATATCTTTTGCTGGTTTATAGCCATCATAAATTCGCTCTTTATTTATAATTATTTTAATTAATTTTACTTATAAAAATTCTATACCGGTGAATTTTCTCGCACATGCTTATCTTTCAGGAGATAATGAAAATATTCTCTTTGGAAATTTTATTGCTGATGCAGTTAAAGGAAGAGCTTTTAACCTATATCCCGAACAAGTTCAACTAGGGATACAGCTTCACCGTATGATCGATCACTATACAGATAGCCACAGGCTCTTTAAATCAAGTAAGAAAAGACTGAGTAACAATTACGGGAAATTTGCCGGGGTAATTGTTGATATATTTTATGATCATTATCTTGCAAGAAATTGGAATAATTATGCAGATATTGAGCTGAATGAATTCGTATCCGGCACATATAAAATACTAATTAAAAATTTCTCACTTCTTCCTGCAAAATCAAAGAAAATACTTCCATTTATGATAAGCCAGAACTGGCTTGTAGGTTATGCGAATTTTGATGGTCTTATCCGGGTATTCAATGGAATGTCAAGAAGGACAAAAAAATATAATACCGGTATGGAACATGCTGTAGCATCTCTACAAAAAGATTACATGTTATATTATTATGAGTTTACAGGCTTCTTTCCTGAATTGATCAATCATGTGGAAGAAATCAGGGAAAATCTCAAAGTTAAATGAATTACCCCGCCGCTTAACAAACGGCAAGATAGTTCGTAGCAAAATGCTTTCTTATCTGATCAAAAGCTTGCTTGAAGCACTATGTTGATCTTTACCTGACAGGTACAGGTAATAAATACCACGTGGCAGCTGTCCTATCTCAATGTTTTCAGATTGTGTCCCTGATAAATCATACACTTTATTCATTACCCACACTTGTTGTCCCAATTGGTTAAAGATTGATAACCGGATATCTGATGCTTCTGCAAGTTCAAAGTTTATGTTTATGTGATCAGAAGCAGGATTTGGATAAACCCGGAAATCGCTTACCAATCCCTGGTTAAGGTCTTCTATTGAAGAGCCACCTTCTGAGTAATATGCCGATTTTGAAATCACTCCATTTATATCATTTATGTTAAGGTTGAATATCGAAATTTTTGAGTTGGCAGCATACCAGGCGTAATCTTCCATATTTATAATATCTGCATAAAGGAATAATAATCCCATAAAAAATGAATCTACTTGCGTTGTTATGGTTTTTATCCTAAGAACATTGTTGAATGTGCCTGTCGGAATGATTAATGTTCCATATGCATCACCTGTAACTGTCATGGTTCCATTTATAGTTATATCAACTTTTACCATAGTAAATTCTGCATAGTAAGTGTCTGTAAAACTGTCGTTGTAAGTGAATGGATATGATTTACACTGGCGCGAATCAGTATAATGAATTAATAATGCCTCTCCGTTTGTATCAGCAACCATCCCAACATCATAAAATCCTGTACTGTTAACAATGCCAAATGAATATATGCCTTGTTGGTGATCAAAGGCAATATTGGCTTCCGGGAAGTCACCCCCATAACCTGTGGCAGATGGTTCAATAGCTTCAACCTGCATGAAATCCGTATTGGTCAATACTGAAAAGTCCCATGTAACACCAGCACCGTCAGGACCGGGTGTAAGATTTTCTGCCTCAACAATCTGCATTTCAAAAATATTTCCGATTTGCGGAGCATTTGCTGGATAATCCAATGTGGGTTGAGCCTGCAATGCAAAGGTAAAGCAAGCTGCAATTAAAATAAATAAGTATAATTTTTTCATAATAAAAGATTTTGATTAATACTTGGTTAATAATTATATTGATTTAATTTCAAATATATGCATAAAATAAGTACGTAGCAAAATTTTTTTCTTTTTTCAGTAATCTGACCTGAATAATTCACAAAACAACCAACGGGTTAACCCGTTGGTTGTATAAAATTTTTGAATAAACATAAAAGATTGTATATTTGAATGTTGAATACGATTTATTTTAGTATTGATTATGGAAGAACATCAGCTTCGGAACAGGGTAGAACTACTGAAAAAAACAAATGTCTTTTCTGAGATTGATGATCTGCTGCTGGCAGAGATAGCCCCTGTTTTAACAGATGTAAAAATTAACAAGCAACAAAACATTATCAGAAAGGGCGAAAGGGGAGATGCCATGTATATCATCACTAAAGGGCTTGTAAGGATACATGATGGAAATCATGTGATATCAAGGTTGAGAACCAATGATGTTTTTGGTGAATATTCCCTGATTGATGATCAGGTTCGTTCAGCCTCTGTTACTGCGGAGGAACCAACCGAATTACTCAGTTTGAGCCGTAAGGACTTTGAAGCATTAGTTTCCGGTAATATTGAGATGACCAGGGGTATCCTCAGAGTATTGATACAGAGGATACGGTATATGAATGAACTTGAAGAAAAACTTACGAAAAGCTATTTAAAAATACAGAGACAAAAACAAGAAATAGAAGAACAAAGTGAAAATATAAAAGAGCAGAAACAAAAGCTTGAAGAACAGAATTTCGATCTTCTTAATGTCAATGAAGAAAAGAACCACCTGATCAGCATCGTGGTACATGGCTTAAAAAATCCTTTGACAAGCAGCCTATGTATGACAGATTTCCTGGAATTGCACGCGGATGAACTTCCGGAAGAATACAGGGAATGCGTTGACATCATTCATAATTCACTTCAAAGAATGAACAAGATGATCAACCAGGTCCTGGATGTTAATGTCATCGAGTCCAAAGTAATCCAGTTAAAATATGAAAAAATAAATCTAAGCAAGATCATTAATGAGATATATTCCCATCATAAACAGACCATTCAGCAAAAAGAGCTGAATGTTATACTTGATCTCGATGACGCCTTTGCCGAACTCAACGAAGTATATATCTTGCAGGTAGTTGATAATCTCCTTTCAAACGCCATTAAATTCACGCAATCAGGAAAAATAATATGGATAAAATTGCATGAATCGAAAGATAAAGTATCATTTGTGATCAGGGATGAAGGAGTCGGAATTCCCAAAGAACAGGTAGATGACATCTTTGATATATATCAAAGAAAAAAACATCACCTGAAGCAGGATGAGCCTGATCCGGGTCTCGGGTTAGCTATTGTCAGAAAGTATGTTACAGCCATGAAAGGGAAGGTGTGGTGTAAAAGTGACAAAGGTAAAGGAGCGGCTTTTTATGTTGAATTCGATAAAGCCGGCTAACTGTAAATGGTAATAACCAGTTTCCTGTTTCCCCCTCTGTTCCTGAACTCACAAAGGAAAATGCCCTGCCAAATACCGAGATTAAGCTTTCCTTTGCTTACCGGAACCAATACTGAATTCCCCACGATTGATGATTTGGCATGAGCAGGCATATCATCAGCTCCTTCAATAGTGTGGATATACCTGTGATCTCCTTCCGGAACCAGATTATTAAAAATGGTTTCCAGATCAGTTCTGACTGTTGGATCTGCATTTTCATTGATTGTCAGAGCTGCCGATGTATGTTTAATGAAAATATGAAGCATTCCTTTTTCAGGTAGATCAGGCAGATACTTTTCAATGGTATGTGTTATTAGATGAAATCCCCGGGAAAACTGAGGAAGCTGAATTTCAATTTGTTGGATCATGGGTATTTAAGATTATAATTATTGCGTTTATTTCTTAATGTGAAATGTGAAAAGTACTTTGTACTATTTACTTAATACTATCTAACTATTTTTACATCCAAAGCATCTCTCAACCCGTTCCCGATGATCATAAATGCCAGTACAAGAAGCATGATGGCAACTCCCGGCAGGATTGCAAGATGCGCTGAGTCAAGAATGATATATGGATAGTTTTCCTTTATCATGGTTCCCCAGGAAGGCATAGGTGGCTGAACTCCAATGCCCAGGAAGCTTAAACCAGCTTCGATCAATATGGCAGCTGCAAAATTGGCAGCCGAAATTACGATAACCGGTCCCATAATATTGGGCAAAATATGCTTGCTGATGATGCGGAAATTCGAGAATCCCAGTGCTTTTCCTGCCTCAACAAATTCCTTTTCCCTGACACTTAATATTTGTCCTCTTACAACACGGGCAACCTCAACCCACATGGTCAGTCCCACGGCAACAAATACTTGCCAGAATCCCTTACCAAGTGCAAATGTAATAGCAATGACCAATAATAAGGTAGGAATGGACCATACTACATTAATGAACCAGATGATCAGGTTGTCGAGCCATCCCCTGAAGAACCCAGCCAGAGCACCAAGGGTTATTCCAATTATGAGTGAGATAAAAACAGCAATAAAACCGACAGACAAGCTTACACGTGCACCGATCATCAACTGACTTAACACATCTCTGCCAAATTTATCAGTTCCTAGGAGATATCTTCTGCTTTTAATACTATTTTTTTCGATTAATGCTCTTAATTCCTGGATAGCCTCCATGTGTTTTCTACCATAAAGGTCAGTAAAATGCAATGTGTCCTGCTGTAAAAAGATTTCTTTTCGGATATCTACAGGATACAGAACATCAGCTATATTATATGTTAAATATCTTTTGGAAGTCGTACCTGTATCTGCGTATTCCTCAATACTGATCATATCATTTTTAAATGAATAGTTATTGTATGGAACAGAAATGTAAGGGCATTTTTGCCCGAATAACATTACATGCAGGAAGTTTTGTGCCGGGATGATCTCATTTTTTCTGACATAAAGCATATTTACCCTGAAGCATGGCTTTTTTGCCGACAATTCGAGATGCTGGTCGTTAGCAAATGGGGTATTATCTGGTGTGATAAGGTAACCCGAAACACTCATGGCGACCATCAATATTATGAACCAGAGGGCATAATAGGCAAGCCTGTTTCGCTTGAAACGCCGCCATGACATCCTTGATAACGACCCTGAACCTATGTATTTCTTTTTTTTGAAAAACAATATCAAAGATAACTATCTAAAATAATTTCTCATGCATTCCATTGTGAAGATTTATGGAAAAATTGTATATTTGCATTCCTTTTCATTATATGGTGTGTGTAGCTCAGCTGGTTAGAGCACCGGATTGTGGTTCCGGGGGTCGTGGGTTCAAGTCCCATCACGCACCCAGAAAAAAGGCGTGGTTATCTATGCTGAATAAAAATTTTATCTGAACTTTAAGGGGATATTTTTATATCTTTTTGTAATTTTTCAAAATACATAGCAAAAGAGCGATATAGAAAGTGGGTCCATTTGCCAAAAGGAACTATTATCAATGCCCATTGTACAAGAATAATTAAATGAAATAAATATATCCAAATATTATTTTCAAGTAAATTTGTATCTATAAAAACACGGACAACAAAAGCAGTAAATCCCAATAAAAAAAGCCAAATAACAAAGAACCAATCAGATGGTTGTGAAAATTTACTTATTTCTTTTTTCTTTTTCATACGGCTTAACACAAAATCAAATGTAACAATAAATATTATTCCACTTTCCACATATCCAAGCACAATAATAAATAAATTTTCTGTACCAAACCAATCAAGGACAATTGTAGTAAAAAGTAAAGCTAAATAACCACCTACAAGTATAAAATGTTCAAACCAACGAAACTGGTTATCATCACATCCTAGTGTTCTTTTTTGTGTAAACATGTGGACAATTAAATCCCATATTCCCTTGAAATAGTATACAATAGGCACTTTTACTTTGGGCTTTAGTATTATAAACCACCACATACGAATAATATTTGGGATAAGAATTAAGGAGAAAACAGCTCCTATGGCAAGCATTTCAAATAAATGACCATAGTGCATTATATTTTCCAATTTAAAATTTTCATATACACTAAAAACAATTACACCTACAGCTGTAAGAATAAAAGCAATTATACTTAATTGTATAAATTTATATAATAAGCCGGACAAGCCTGTCCAATCATATTTGGTAGTAAGCCATCTTCGAAGAGACATCATTAATTCACCGGGATTTGCTTGTTTCGGACAGGTTTCGCTGCATTCACCACAGTAATAACACAACCAGGGAATTACTGAAGATTGAATTTCAGACTCCAGGCCTAAAACACTAAATCTTATCATACTTCTTGGAAACGAATTATCTTCATCAGAAAGCGAACATACCGCTGTGCAATTTCCACAATTATAGCAAGCATTAAAATTTATGGCACCATATTTTTTAAGTTCTGTTGAGAAATCCGGATTTATTTTCGACATTTTGTTATTTCTTTTATTTTAATTTATAGAAAAAATATTCATCCATATCATCAATATCACCAGCTATAACTTCTCCGTATTTTCTGAGTGTCATCAAATTAAATGTAACAACATCAGAAGGAAGCTGTGTTTCTTTAGCTATCTGAGGAATAGTTTTTGGTTCGGTTTCAAGGGTTTTCAGGATTAGCTTTTTTATTCTGGCGAATTCTTTTCGTTTTTCTTTCACCTCTTCCGAAACTGTTCTTTTTTTCTTTATATAATCTATTGTTTTTTCCATTATCTCATTGTTATATTAAAGCCTCAATCATACTTTCAATTTCAACATCTGTATATCCTATTAATTGAATTGCATTAACGGGGCAAACAGGTAAACACATCCCACAGCCTTTACAACTTGTTTCATTTACAACTGCTATAATTTTCCCACCATGCTTGGTTTTTATAATTGCATCATAAGGGCAAATTTCAGAACACTTATCACACCATTCACAAATTGTTTCATCTATTTTTGCAAGTGTCGGTTCAAGCTCAATTTCACCTTTACTAATTAATGAATTGGCTTTTGAAGCAGCAGATAATGCCGATTTAACAGATTCTGTAATATTAAGAGGAGCCTGGCAAGATCCGGCAATAAGTACACCATCAATCACTGTTTCAACTGGCCGGAGTTTTGGGTGGATTTCATTGAAAAATTTATCTCTTCCAATAGGGACTTTCAAAACATCAGCAATTGTATTAATTTTTCTCGGCACCATACCTGTTACAAGCACAACTAAATCTGCAACAACTTCAAGTTCTTTTCCACAAGTAAGAATATCATTTATCTTAACAATAGTATCTTTACCTTGCTTTTCAACAACAGGTGGTGAATCTTCAAATGATTGTAAAAAGATATCTCCAATTTCCGAAGATTCAGTGTATAAAACTTCTTGTTTGCCGTAAGTTCTGATCCCTCTGTTAAAATGAAAATTATTAATATCAGAATATTTGTTTTTAACTAAGATTGCAGTATGAATAGCTGAAGTACAACAATACCGCGAACAATATTTATTTTCGCCATCAAGTTGACGACTGCCTACGCAATAGATATATGCAATATTTCTTATCTTTCTATTTCTATAAATAAGTTCTTTTTCGTTAAGTTCAATTAATCTTTTGAATTTTTGAAGAGTAATCACATTATCTATTTCGTCAAAGGCAAACTCACCTTTTTCAGGTTCATACGGATCAAACCCTGTTGTTAATAAAACTGCTCCGGTATTAATATTTATTGTTTCCGGTTTTTGGTTAAGGTCAATATCTTCATAAACTTTTACACATTCCCCACATTTATTACACTTATCATAGTCAATTGCAGGAATTTCAGGAAATTCACTCGGATAGTTCTTATAAATTGCTTTTTGTTTTGTCAAACCGAAATTAAATGGATCATCAAACTCAACCGGACATACTTCTACCGCTTTTTCAAATTTCGCCCAATCTAACTTACACCCGGGTTTTATATACCTTGGATTTATTTTAACTTTAATATCAAAATCTCCGACACTTCCGGATTTTGAAACAATCTCAGCTCCTGTAAACAAGGTAATATTATTGTATGTTATAATTTTTTTATAGAGTTTGGCAACTATCTCTTGTCCCGTTTCATCAGTCGTAAAAAGTTTATTCCATTGTGATGACCTTCCTCCTACAAAGTATTCTCTTTCAATTAAAAATACTTGCGTTCCCATATCAGCAAGTTCAATAGCAGCACGCATCCCTGCAACACCGGCACCAACAACAGCAACTGTATTTACTGATGAAATTTTAAGAGTTGTTAATGCTTTGGAATGTTTAGCTCTCTCAATACCTGCAAGAACAAGGCTTATTGCTTTTTCGGTTGCTTGCTTAGGAGTATCGGAGTGTGCCCATGAACATTGTTCACGAATATTTACCTGAATATAATTATATGGATTTAAACCGGCTCGAATTGCTATATTTCTGAAAGTAAACAAATGAAGTTTAGGTGAACATGAAGCAATTACTATTGCATCAAGATTTTTCTCTTGAATATCCTGCACAATTTCTTTTTGGGTAGAATCTGCACAAGCAAACATAGTAGTTTTTGCAAGAACAACACCTTCTTCCTTTGCGACAATTTCTTTTAATTTTTCGACATCAACATAGTCGGCAATGTTCGATCCGCAATGACAAATATAAACGCCAATTTTATTTCTCATTATTAGTCCTCCTTAAATAACTTGCTGTTTCTGCCGAAGCTGCTCCAGCTGATAGGATTGAATCTGGGATATCCATAGGACCTGAGGCTGTACCTGCAACAAAAACCCCTTCAATAGTTGTTTTTGCCGGATTCGTCAGTTCATCCGTTTGTTTCACATAATTGAAATTATCCTGCCCAATTTTAATATTTTTAAACATAGTGGTAAAATCGGTATTAGCTAAAATACCCACAGATAATACTACAAGGTCATGTTCCGCTTCTTTTACTTTTCCTTCTTCAATATCCTCATATCTTACAACCAGATTTCCGTTTTCATTTTCTTTAATCGTTCCGACTTTTCCTTTAATAAATTCAACTCCCATTCCTTTTGACTGCTGATAGAATTCACAAAACCCCTTGCCGAAAGCTCTGACATGTATATAATAAATAGTTACATCTGCCATAGGTAATGCTCCCATTAATAATTGAGCTTGTTTGACAGAATACATACAACAAACCTGCGAACAAATAGGATTACCAATAGTTTCGTCACGAGAGCCTGTGCATAAAACATAAGCAATGTTATCAGGCATTTTACCGTCTTTTGGTCGTAAAACGGCATTATATGGTCTGGTAGGAACAAGTTGTCTTTCCATTTGCATGGAGGTAACAACGTTTTTATATTTTCCGAATCCGTATCTCGGCATAAGTTCCGGATCAAAAAGATCGTAACCTGTTGCAATTATTATTGATTTTATTTTTATTTCGGTTTGTTTTTCTTCTTGTGTAAAATCAATGGCATTTGCAGGACATACTTTCTCGCATAATCCGCAAAGAATACAATTTTCAATATCAATTACTGCAATACGCGGATTTGCAATACTAAAGGGAATATAAACAGCTTTTCTACCTACTAAATCCCATTGATATTGGTCATTAACAACAACAGGGCATTTTTCTTCGCAAATTTGACATCCTGTACAATCTTCCGTCACATATCTCGGCTTTTCAACAAGAGTAGCCGTGAAATTCTTTTCGGAATTTTTTTCAATATCTTTAACTTCGCTGTTAGTAAAAATTGAGATATTAGGATGTCTTGCCGTTTCCGAGACTTTTGGTGTTGTAATACAGGCGGCACAGTCGAGAGTAGGAAAAACCTTGCTGAGATGGATCATTTTCCCGCCTATCGAAATGTCTTTTTCTACAAGTATTACTTTGTAGCCAATATTTGCAAGGTTTAATGCCGCTTCTTCACCGGCTATACCTCCACCAATCACAAGGACATCATATCCGCTTTTTTGCTCAGGCATTTTTTAATTTTTTATAAGTTAATTCCCCGCCGCACCGATAAATCGGCATCTGCGACTTGCAGCGAAGAGATACATTATTTTAAGATTTTGATAAATACTCAGCAAAACTTTTCATCTGTTTCACAAAAGGTTCGGCACAAACCGAACAAATAGCAGCCATTTTAAGCCTTGCGGGTTCGATACCCTTTTCCTTCATAAGTTCATGTGTGCGTGAAATAACTTTTGCCGTATTATCGGTACATGATTCGTCAAACGCGCAATCCGTACCGTCGGCCGCTATAAATACACCATCAAAACCTTTATTAAAAGCATGCATTATCCAACGCGATTTTACAGCACTTGAGCAGGGTATGTTAATTGTATAAACCGTTGGCGGATAATGCATTTTTAGCAATCCTGCAAGGTCTATCGCAGGATCGGATATTTTTTCGGTTGAGAATACAAGTATTTTTGAACCTTTGTTTTCAGTCATACTTTTCTTGTTTTTTATCCTTTTTTCATAAAAATTTTAAAATAACCTGATTCTTCAACAGTACCAAGGTATTCATGTCCTTTTTTATTTGCCCATTTCGGAACATCTTTTCTAGTTCCTTCATCTGATGATAATATCTCCATTATTTCTCCGGATTTAATTTCACCTATTGCTTTTTTCGCAGCTAATAATGGTCCGGGACAAGAAGTACCTCTTGCATCTACTGATTTATTAACTTCTAAGTTTTGTAATTCTTCTTGTGTCATAATTATTTCTCCTTATTATTATATTTTAAATGAATAAATGTACGTCGGCTTCTTGAGCGGAAGTAATATATTCGCCAATACCGACAATATCGTCAGCAATATCAACAAAGTCTTCTAATTTTTCACCACCCCAGATTTTCCCTGCAAGCCCGCAGATATGAATTTTTACATTCGTAAGTTCTTTCGCTTCTTTAAAAAATTCAATCCATGTTTTTACTTTAAGTTGTTCTAAGGATTTTAAAAATTCTTC
>JAUWGC010000040.1 GCA_030606625.1 Bacteroidales bacterium
GCCATCTTAGCCGATCCAATTGATAACCAGCAAGCTGGCGTTCATCATTATACCATAGAATTTCTATTCAAACTCGCACAGATCAAAACAGAAAATGAATATTCCATCATACGGCTTTCTGAAAATAATCCTATTCATGGGATAGATCAGGTAGTAATTAAGAATTACCCATGGATCCCTGGATATAAAGCTGTAAGGATGTTTTTCCTTCTACCACTATTATTAACTAAAATGAAGTTTGATGTAGTTGTTGAACCTGCACATTTCGGGCCTTTTAACTTACCGAAACGTATCCGGAGAGTGACTGTCATCCATGACCTGACGCCGGTTTATTCCCCACATTATCACAGGATTCACAGCCAGTTATTACAAAGGATATTCCTGAAAGACATTCTTAAACGTGCCGACTTAATAATAGCAAATTCTCAAAATACAAAGAAAGATATTGTTAAATATGTTCCATCCGCCAGTTTTAAAGTGTACCCGATATACCTGGGCAAAGATGATTCATTCTCTAAAAAGGAGGATCCTGCTGTATTGAAAAAATATAATCTGGATCAACCCTTTTTTCTTTATGTTGGCACTATTGAGCCACGTAAGAACCTGCTAACCTTGCTTGAGGCATTCAGGCAATTCAAATCGGCAGGTGAATACCCACATTATCTTGTTATCGTCGGTCAAAGAGGATGGAAAACAAAGACATTTTTCTCTAAATTATCAAAACATCCCAATAAAGACCATATTAGAATACTGGGCTATATAGCAAGAGAGGACTTGCCTGTGCTTTATTCTTCTGCTCAATCGTTTATCCTGCCTTCATATTATGAAGGGTTTGGCATGCCTTTGCTGGAAGCGATGAGCTGCGGAGCTCCTTGCATCATCTCTCATAATTCAAGTCTGCCGGAAATTGGCGGAAATGCAGCATTGAAGTTTGATCCGGAAAATCCGGCTGAGCTTGCAATGCTGATGAAAGATATTTCTGATGATGAATCTTTTAGAAAAGAAAGATCATCCGAATCTTTACTCCAATCAAAAAAGTTCAGCTGGGAAAGTTATGCTATACAATTTGATGAACTCATATCCCAAAAACTTAAAAAACAATGAAAGTACTTTTTGTACTCGAACTATATTATCCAAATATCGGCGGAATTGAAAAACTGTTCAAGTCACTGGCAGAAAGCCTTGTTAAGAAAGGCCATGAAGTTACAGTCGTCACAACCCGATTCAATAAACAACTCCAAAAACAGGAGTTACTTAATGGTGTAAAAATCCACCGGCTTAACATTAAAAACCGTTTTATATTTTCATTCCTTGGCTTTTTCTTTATCCTGAGATTTGCCAGGCAGGCAGATATTATCCATACTACTTCTTATAATGCTGCATTTCCGGCATGGATGGCTGCAAAAACCTGCAGAAAAAGAATCATCATCACTTTTCATGAAGTATGGGGTAGTCTTTGGTTTAAATTACCTTTCTTAAATTATTGTAAAAGAGTTCTTTATTACCTGTATGAGCAATTTATTCTTAAACTTTGGTATGATCACATAGTAGCGGTGTCTGATTATACCAGACACCGTCTGATAGCCAGTGGAGTTAAAGAAAATAGAACCAGCCGGATATACAATGGCCTGGATTACACCTGTTATAAGCACGGAAAACCGGAACCTAATAATTCATTCGTCTTCACCTATTTCGGCAGGCTGGGCAATTCGAAAGGATTGGATATCCTGCTCGAGGCTTCATCTGTGTTTGTTCAAAAGCATGATGATGCACAGCTCAAGCTTATCATCCCCAGGGTCCCAAAGGTATTTTTTAAAAAAATTATACGGTTGATCCATAGGAAAAGACTGGAATCCCATATCAGGATATTCCATAATTTAAATGAAGGGGATCTTCATCATGAACTGATAAATTCAAATTGTGTTGTGATCCCTTCCTATAGTGAAGGTTTCTGTTTTGCAGCAGTTGAAGCAATTGCCCTGGGCGTTCCATTGATAAGCTCTGATCAGGGTGCATTAAAAGAAGTTGTCACCGGAAAGTTTATAAAAATGAAAAGTTTGGATCCGGATGGACTAACAGAGGCATTGGAAAGTGCAAAAGCAGGTCAGTGGGATGAACTGCCAATTAAAAAATTTGACATTGGTAATACTGTTGATCAGTATTTAAACTTGTATCATGAGCTCGTCTCTGCTAACTGATTGCCGGATTGTTTGCTTTTCCTTTTTTCTATCTTTTCTTTCATCATCTTCATTTCAAGTTTCATTAATCCGATCTCCTGTGCAAGTGTTTTATTCTTATCTGACAGTTTCGAAATGATGATGGAAAATTCTATCAGTATAAGAAATATTGCCATTAACAGGATTAGAAATAATGCAGCAGGCGGATAGGCAATACCAATGTAATTGGCAATGTAATCGAGTCCTTCACGCCAAAGGGAAAAAACGACAAATACAATGCTGAAGAATATCCACAGAAGTGAATATTCTTCCTTGATCCGTTTATTTTTAATCAAATACAAGATCATCAACAGGAAAAAAATACTGATGATGATGGCAATGGCTTGGATCTGAGTAGTGTTAACTGCATTCATGATTATCTTTTTTTTAACACCCTGCGGACAAGGTGTTACCGGTTAAAAGGGTCTTGGCCCTTGCTCAAATGTAAACACCAGTTTATATTTTTTCTTCCTTAATGATTTTAGATCTTATTGAAGCCATGAACATGGAGAGCATAACTTTGATCATATAGTAAGGCCCTTTTGCCAATGGAATTGAGGATGCACCACCCTGTCTTCTTAACATTTGTGTAAAAACCTCTTTCATTTTGAATCCATTGTGTCCCAGCAAAATGACCACTTCTGGTTCAGGGAAATCTGTTGGATAATTATCTGCCAGAAAACAGAATACCTTACGGTTGTATGCCCTGAAACCAGATGTATGATCTGTTATCTTCTGACGGATGAGCAAGAAGCTGAACCATTCAAATATCTTGATACCTATCCTGCGGACATATTGTGTTTTAAAACCATCACTTTTACGATTGAACCGCGATCCGATCACCACATCGGCTTCACCATCCTTTAGTGGCTTGACTAGTTTTTTAATTTCGGATACTTTATGTTGTCCATCACCGTCAAATTGTAAAGCAATTTGGTATCCTTTATTTCTGGCATATTTAAATCCGGTTTGAACACTTCCGCCAATTCCAAGATTGTATGGCAAATTGATTACAAATGCCTTCCCTGTGGATTCGGCAATTCCCCCTGATCCATCTGTCGATGCGTCATTCACCACAAGAATATCCCATCCGGGATAGGTTTCCTTCACCCTCTCAATTAATCCGGAAATATTTGCAGATTCATTAAAGGTTGGAATGATGATCAATATGTCGGATGATTTCTTCTTCAATTTAATATGCAGGTTATTTACAATTCTTTTTCAAAATTACAAATATTAAGGCACATTGGAAAGTCGACAGTTGACAGTCGACAGTCACGACTCAGCATTTCACTTTTCACTAAATATATAATAACAATTAACTCCACTACTAGGAAAATTATCAGGCTATAAACAGATCATTCTTTTCTGATCTTGTAAACCGGACGAATAGTATCTTCGCGATTCTTTATCTTTAACTCCAGCATTTTGATATAGTTGTAGTCTACTTTTATTCCGATCTTCTCAGCTTCCCTGACATCTTTCAAGGCATCCTGGAATCTTCTTACCATATAATTGGCCTTTGAGCGGTTGATCAACAATTTTTTATTAGAAGGGTCCAAATCCAGTGACTTGTTATAATCCTCTAGTGCCAGCATGTAATTATGGGTGCTTTCATATACAATACCCCTGTTTTTATATGATTCAGCTATATTTGGATTAAGTTTGATGGCTTTGGTCAGATCCCTGATGGCTTCGGGATATTTCCCAACATGAGCGTAACTAACCCCCCTGAAGAAATAAGGAACTTCGGAATTTCTCCGGTGCTCAATTACTTTGCTAAGATCCTTAATTGCATAGTCATATTTCTTTATATCAAACAGAGCAATTCCCCTGTTAAAGTATGCATCAATAAGCAGTGAATCCTGTTCCAAAGCCTTTGTATAATATTTTATTCCATCTTTATACTTTTTTTGCTTCACGAGGGCATACCCGAAATTGGTCATGGCTCTTTTGTTATCCGGGGTTTTCTCAAGACAGTCTTTCCATAAAGTATAATCTGTTTTCCAGACCTTATTTCTCTGATATGTTAAAATTCCCAGTATTATCAATATTATTATAAACCCTGAATTGCAGTACCTGACCCGGTTTGTTTTGCAAACCGAATATACAGTTTCAACCAACACTAACCCAAAACCAAACATTGGCAGATATAGCCTATGTTCCATAATTACATCCTTTATTGGGATCAGGCTTGATTCAACACTGATTGTAACAAAAAACCAGATGATACCAAAGGATATAATTCTGTTCTTTTTGAAAAGTAAAACAGATAAAAAAATCAAACCCAGAAACAGCAACAGGCCAATAATCTCCTGAAATCCCAGAATGGAGCGGGATATTGGCATGCTATAATCCACATTTTGTCCAATGGGTATAAATAATAATTGTACATATCTGATGAAGACCCGGAACTGGGTGACAAGGTATTCAGACCTGGTAAACTGATCCGTTTCCCTGGGTAATAATCCTGCTACCGTAATAAATATTACTCCGGCAAGTAATAAAAAAAATCCCGGGATGAGATATTTTTTAAATACATGGCCCTTCTTATTTCTGATGAAATATAGTTCAAACAAAAGCAGGGAAACAGGAAAAGTAACTGCGATCTGCTTCGACATGACTGCCAGTATGCCGGCAAGTATACTACAGAATATCAAAAGTATACCCCTTCCGGATCTTTCTCCAGAAATGTAATCCAAACGACCCTTACCGTATAGGAAAACAGAAAGAATATAAAACATTGCGGCCATGCAAGTCATACGCTGCACGATGTAAGTGACAGCCATGGTCTGAAGCGGATGGAGCAGAAACAATAGTGAAATGATCAATGCATTCCGGTTTGATGCTTTCTCATTGATTCTATCTCTTCCAATAACAATTTGAAAGATTAACCTTGCAAGAAGAAATACCAGAAAACTGGTAAGTATATGGATTAGTATATTAATCAGATGATAGCCCCAAACATCCTGTTCATGAATTGAATAATTTAAAGCAAAAGAGAAATAAGACAAAGGTCTTATATTGACGTCAGACCAGTGTGATGTCTTAAAATAATTACCCAGGTTGATTATTTTCTCATTCCTTGTGATCAGGTTTGCATCATCAAACTGAAATGAACAATTAAAACTATCAGAATAAAAGATCAGTCCTGAAATAAGCAAAATACCTGCAATAAACACCAGAAACCATTGTTTATTCCGGAACTTTGAATTGCTTTGTTGTTTTTTTCCTTTTATCTTCATTTTAATTAATATTACTACCCAAAAATATTAAAAATAACATAACTAATTGGTGTGTTGATAAAGTTATGTTGTAGGTTGTATGTTGAAGGTTGTAGGTTAGTAGGATCAAAATTAATATCTTTGTTAAATCTCAATTTATAAAAGGATGCTAGGAAATTTAGGGAGATACATCACTAAACGCCTTCCGGAAAACAATCAATACGAAAGAATTTGGATTCTTGCCAAGACTGATTTCAAATTAAAGTATTATGATACTTTCCTTGGGATGATCTGGGCTATTGCCAGTCCGCTCTTCAGGATATTAATATATTATTTTGTTTTTACTTTCATCTTCACCAACAAAATACCAAACTACGGTCTGCATATTTTTTCCGGTTTGCTGGTCTGGATGTTTTTCCAGGAGGCTACCAAGAAAGGGTTAACAATTTTAAAATCCAAACGATATCTCATCGAAAATATTAAGTTTAACAAATTAGATCTTTTTGTTTCCTCTTTACTGTCAAGCCTGATGGCCCTGATTGTCAATCTTATTGTTTACTTCATCGTCACCATGTTTTTCAAAATACCTATAACCTGGAATCTTTTATTTATTCCCCTGATAATCTTAAATATATGTATTCTTGTTTTTGCTGTCAACCTGATCCTTTCAACGATAAACATATTTTTCAGGGATATGAGCCAGATCTGGGATATGATCCTGCTGGCAATGTTCTGGATTAATCCTATTTTTTATGCCAAATCGGTAATCTTTGAATATTTCCCAATCCTGATGTATATCAATCCACTGGCCGGCATCATTGTTAATATACGTGAGGGATTGATGTATGGCAATCCACCTGACTGGAACTTACTATTATATGATTATGCCTATGCCCTTGTTTTACTTAGCCTCGGCCTTCTGATATTTTACAGGTATTTTCATAAAGCTGCTGAAAAATTATAGAAAATGACAGATAATGACATAGCCATAAAGCTTGAAAATGTTAGCAAAACATTCCATATCAGGGATAAGAAGAAGAAGTCTTTTCCTGATGTGATAAAGGGTATTTTCACAGGCAATAACAAAAGGAAAATAGAAGCAGTGAAAAATATTACCCTGAATATAAAAAAAGGTGAATTTTTCGGTATTGTTGGAGCAAACGGAAGCGGAAAATCCACATTGCTTCACCTTATGACAGGCGTTTACCGTCCCGATAAGGGTGGAAAGGCAAGTATCAATGGAAACTACATCAGACTGAGCCTTGGACTAGGTTTCAATCAGGAATTGACAGCAAGAGAAAATGTATTTATTAATGCGTCAGTTATGGGGTTGACATTTAGGGAAATAGAAAATAAATTCCATAAGATCATCAGGTTTGCCGAATTAGAAAAATTTATTGATACCAAGATAAAATATTTTTCACGTGGAATGCGTGCCCGCCTGGCTTTTGCTGTAGCTATCCATGCCAATGCCGATATCATTCTGCTTGATGAATTCTTTGGAGGTGTTGGCGATGAAAAATTCAGGACGAAATCTGAAAAATTATTTGAAAAAGCTATTCTTAGAGAAAGAACTATCGTACTGGTTAGTCATAACCTTAGTATTATTAAAGAGCATGCCAAACGAGTTCTGCTGATGCACAATGGTGAATGCATGATCACAGGAACACCTGATAAAGTTTTTTTATATTACCAGAAAGTGCTTAAAGTAAATAAACTCAGGATCAACGAAGATAAGACTGATGCATAAAAAAGACCGACATACCAGGCCTGAAATAATACTTGCTTCCTTTCCAAGATCAGGAAACACATACCTGAGAAATATACTTTATGATGTCTACGGAGTTTTTTCATGGAATAATATTGATAAATTTCACCAGGCCTTTGAAAGAATAGCCAGCATCCAGGAGATGGCCAGGTACCGTGAACTTCCCGAAAAAAGAAAAAATAAATTAAATGAATTAAAATACAAGACTCGTTTTTTTATAGTTAAAACCCACGAATTACCGAAAAAGATATTACCTGAATGTAATCCGGATGCTAAAATAGTATACCTCATCCGGGATGGGCGTGATGCCCTGGTGTCTATTGCTCACCACCGGAAAGATATTATTGAACCGGGTACTGACTATGTTCGGAATTTAAAGGAAGCCATCATCGCAGCCCGTAACAGCTACTTTGGAGGATGGTCGGAAAATGTCAGAGAATGGACTAAAATAGCTGATGTCGTGATAAGATTTGAGGCACTTGTGGAAGAACCACTGGAAACAGTTGAACGCCTGAGAGGAATTATAGATTTGCCCTTGCCCGATACACGCAATATACCCACATTTGACTCACAACGGCAGGGAAAGTCTCATTTTGGAGGTTCGGCGAGAGTACATAGATCTGTAGAAGACAAAAAAATTTTCAATAACAAGTTCTTCAGGAGTGGGAAAACAGGTGGTTGGAGAAACGAAATGCCTGCAGAACTACATCAACTATTCTGGAAAAAACATGGTAAAGTATCTGAAGAATTGGGCTATCTTTATGATGGGCAATTTGATCGATTAAAATGGTGAAAAATGATTGAACTTATTTCTATTCATATTGCTAAAACCGGGGGAAGATCATTCTATGAGATCCTGAAAAATGAGTACGGGGACAAAGTAGACCCCAGGTACAAAAGGATCCATTATTATCCCGATAAAGATTATACCAATAAACTCATACATCGTATACCGCAGCAAGTTACTGTGATCCATGGTCATTTGTTATACGAACACGTCAGGGAGATACATTTGAAATACCATCCTAAAGTGATCGCCTGGATGAGAGAGCCTGTGGAAAGGGTGATATCAAACTACTATTTTCTCATGAAAAGAATCAGGGAAGATAAACGTGATCATCCTCAAAAACGTAAGATAAATTACAGCCTGTTGGAATACGCCAGGGACAGTATTATGGACAAAGCAACCCACTATTTAGAGGGAATTGATCTGGAAGAGCTTTTTTTCATTGGTTTTCTGGAAACTTTCGATCAGGACCTTAAATTACTGGGAAAAATGCTGGAATGGAAAAAACCTGTTCCGTCAATTCATATTAATGACAGCTCTAATTTTGAAACCAATACCTTATGTCCAACTAAAAGGCATGAAATTACTGAAGAAATCCGCCAGGAGATCAGGGAACTAAACCTAAAGGATGTTAAATTATATGAAAAAGCAAAGGCCTTGAAAAAAATCCAATTTGGTGATTGATATTTTTTCCATACACATTCCTAAAACGGCAGGCAGATCTTTTTACCAGGTACTCAGGTGGGCATATGGTGAAAAAGTGGATATACCGAGAAACATGGATAAATATGTACATGATGAAAAGCTTGATGAAACATGTTTTAACAAATCAATAAGTGTGATCCATGGACATTTTTACTTTAATCACATCAGATACCTGTTTGAGAAACACAATGCCAGGATCATTGCCTGGCTAAGGGATCCTGTTGACAGGGTGATTTCGAATTATTATTATAACATGTATGTTAACAAAACCATATCATCAAAAAGAAATGCAGCAAAACGTGTAAATCTGGATCTGTTAGAGTTCGCATCCAGGGATAAGAGAAGGAACGTGATGAGTAATTACCTTTGCGGGATAGAACCTGAAAAAATATTCTTTCGCGGTTTTACCGAATCTTTTGAAGAAGATATTCAGGAACTGGGCAAACGCCTGGACTGGCAGTTACCTGTTCCAAATTTCAGGATAAATGATGGTTCAGGTTTTATTGATGACAATGATTGCTTTACCCAGTATTCTTCCATTGATGAAAATATGCGTGAAAAGATCGGGCAATTGAATAATAAAGACGTTGAACTATATGAAAAATGTAAATTACTAAATGCTAAATGACATTATTTTTAAAAAACAATAAGATCAAGAACAATATAGAGCTCGTATCCATTCATATTCCAAAAACCGCGGGTACCTCCTTTCGTAATTTCCTGAAAGAAATATATGGTCAGGAAAATGCTGTTAGATTTGATATCAATATTACCACCAAAGGTATTGATCTGGAAAACAATGAATTTACACAAAACAAACTACCCCGCAATATCAAGGTAATACATGGACATTTTTATTATACAGATCTCATCGAACAAGTCGATTTGAAAGAAAACACACCTGTTATTACATGGTTACGGGAACCTTCTGAAAGAGTCATTTCAAATTATTATTATCTGGAAAAAAGACTGAAAGAAGAATTAGGTGAAGAAAAGAAAGAATTGAACATACTATCAAAAATGCAAAAATCACTGATAGAATATGCCAGGAACGAAATTAGCAGAAACAGGATGAGTAAATTCCTGAATGGATTACCACTCGGGTCAATGTTCTTTGTTGGCATCTATGAACATTATGAAAAAGATATGCAAGACCTGGCCAAAATGTTAAATATAAAGAATTACCCTGTTTTTCAGCACAATATTACTGGTATTAAAAGACAGGTTGACTCCGGGATCCTGGAGGAGATCAAACAGTTGAATACAAAGGATTATGATATTTATAACAAAGGACTTGAAATAAGAAAAGCAAGGCGGGGAAAAATGGGATTGATATGATTTGGATTTCTTCATTTCCGAGATCGGGAAATACTTTTTTCCGTAATATATTGTATGAAGTTTATGGATTGGAATCCAGCACATTTCATGTGGACTCCGATTATCACCATGATGAGAATTACCAGGATTATCCGTTTATAAAAACCCATCTTTTCCCCCATCAACTTGAACCTAATGACCCAAAGATACCTGCAATATATATAGTCAGGGATGGCCGTGATGCCTTATGTTCCATTGCCCATCACAGAAAAGATATCGTTGTTCCCGGTTCGGATTATTATGGAAATCTGAAAGCTGCCATCATTGCTGAGAAAGGAACATTTTTTGGTGGATGGTCAGGAAATGTGAAAGAATGGATTGAACGTGCCGAACTTATTATACGTTATGAAGACCTGGTTACAGATCCTGTCGGTTGTGCAGAACGTTTGAGAAAGATATATAACCTGCCAAAGCCTCGTCCTGAAAAGATGCCAACGTTTGAGGAATTCAAATTTGGCCTTCCGAAATACGGCAGTGGAAAAGATCGTGACATCAGTGAGGAAGAAATGCGTGAACTTGCCAGAAAGAATTTCAGAAAGGGTAAAGTTGGAAGCTGGAAGGAAGAAATGCCGGAAGAATTGTTTGAACTGTTCTGGAGTTACCATGGTGAAACTATGGAACACCTCGGATACTCGAAAGAAGGAGAAATTATTAAATTAAACCCTGACCTGGACTATCAGGTGATGCATAAACTCGGGATACCTTATCTACCAACACCAGCTAAAAGAAAAAAGATTCTGATTGAAGCCAATAAACTTGTATCCGGTGATAATGATGGAATCAAACGCTATCAGGTTGAGTTATTAAAAGGATTACTTCCTGTTATAAAAAATCCTGATAGACAATGGGATATTGACCTTTACATCCAGGGTAAAATCCAACCCCTGACTGCCAATAAAAAATTATTGTATAATGACTTCAATACAGAAGACACAATTATAAAGGACAAACAGGGAATAAAGGTAAAAAAGTCACTTTTTCAGCGCTTTGAAGGAACTCTTGTGAATATCATCCCTGATAATTTTATTGCTTATCTGAATAAACATAATATAAAAATATTTCATAAGGTATACGATATCATAAAGCAAACCCTATTCAAAGTAGCCGAGTTGATCGTCAAGGCCGTTCGATTTATAATTAATCTCCTGTATCTGATAAAAACCTGGCTTAAACACCTTTTTACGGATCCGAAAACAGAAAAGCAATTCAGAACCTATGACCTGATTCATCTTCCACTTATGCAACATTACCCCCCTTTCAGGAGAACCAAAAGCAGAATACTGGTTACAATTCATGACCTGACACACCGGTATTATCCTCAATTTCACACTTCGATCAATATTTCAAATGCTGAAAAAGGATTGCGTTTCATAACCAGGTCAGAAGCTGATGTGATTGCCGTATCAGATTCAACTTTCAGGGACACCCTCAAAGAGTGCAGGATAAACAAAGAAAAGGTGCATCTGGTTTATGAGGCTGCTGAAAAAGATAAGTTCAGGTTTATACTCAACCGGGATGAAACAGGAAAAGTGAAGAAGAAATATGGAATACCTCCGGACGGGCCGTTTTTTCTTTGTTTGTCAACAATTGAGCCAAGAAAAAACCTAACAAATACCATCAGAGCATTTACAAAGCTTATCGAAGAAAATCCGGATTATAATGTAAATTTAGTAATTGCAGGAAAAAAGGGATGGTCATTTGACAAGCTTTATCTGCATAATAAAGTTCTCAGTAAAAGGATTGTATTTACCGGGTTTGTGAATGATAAAGACCTATCAGCATTATATTCAGAGGCTTTGGCTTTATGCTATGTTTCTTATTATGAAGGCTTTGGACTGCCAATACTGGAAGCCATGAATTGTATGTCGCCGGTTATTTACGGCAATAACAGCTCCATGCCTGAAATAGTCGGCGATGGAGGCATTCCTGCTGATCCTGATAATATTGATGATATAAAACAAAAAATGAAACAAATATTCGAAGATCATGATTTAAGAGAACAACTAAGGAAAATGGCATTAAAAAAGTCCTTGAATTTTTCATGGAGAAATACTATTATTGATACCCTAAAAGTATATGATCAGATCATTAACCGTTCGTAATGAGTGAAAATAGCAACATATTGATTCGCCAGATTGAACAATCTATATCCGAGAGGTTTGAATATATTGTATGGAATTTTCCAGGTCACGAAGCTGTAAGGTTTAAAGGAAAAAGTATATCATATGCGGAATTAAATGAACAAGCCAACAGGTTATCACATGCAATTATATCAAAAATTGATGATGATCCTGCTCAAATCGCCATTTTTCTTGAACAGGGTATTTTACAGATTGTCACTCTCCTGGCTGTTCTGAAAGCCGGCAAAGCATATGTGCCACTAGATACCAGTTTTCCTGCCGAACGAAATATGCATATGCTCAAGAATGCGCAATGTTCACTTTTGATCAGTAATAACCTGAACCTTTCACAGGCAAGGGAGTTTACACGCAATATAAAACTGATCAATGCGGATGATATTAATGATTTCCCATCAAATGATCCCTCACTGAAGATATCACCGGATGATAACTCAATGATCCTGTATACTTCAGGCTCCACAGGAAAGCCAAAAGGAGTTTGTCATACTCACAAAACAATTCTTCAATACATTAAGCGATTCACGGAAGTAATTGAAATCAAACCGCAAGACAGGTTTTCCCATTTCTTTTCATTAAGCTTTTCAGCACATACAATGCAGATATTAACTTCACTGCTAAACGGAACAACTCTCTGTATCTTTGATCTCAAGTCGGGGAATTTCACAGATTTCTCAAAGTGGATAGCTTCGGAAGAAATCACCATCTCACTGATGATTCCTTCAGTCCTTCGGCATTTCCTTGCAACACTGAGAAAAAACACCCAATTTCCTAAATTACGATTATTACTTATTGGAGGTGAAACACTTTACAGAAATGATGTTGAAAAAGCCAGGCAATATCTCAAGAAGAAGGCAGTAATCATGAATATTTATGCCAGTACTGAAACTCATTTTGCAAGAGTTTACAAGATAATGCACAATACTATTATTAAGAGTAATGTAGTTCCAATCGGATATGAAGTACAGGGTGTTGAAATGACCATTACAGATGAAGAAGGCAACAGGAAAGATCCAAACAAAATAGGTGAAATCCGGATAAAAAGCCCCTATATAGCGAGTGGCTACTGGAATCTACCTAAACAAACCTCAACTGATTTTCTTATTGACCAGAAAAATCCCGATACAAGGATCTTCAAATCAAGTGATCTTGGTTATAAGCAGTCAGACGGATGCATTGTGCATATCGGCAGAAGCGATTCCATGGTAAAACTCAGGGGATACAGGATTGACCTTGGCGAAATAGAAAATGTACTCATAGAAAACAAAGATGTGAAGGAAGTTATTGTTTTGGTGAAGGAGAATCCATATGGAACCAAACACATCGTTGCCTATATCGTTCCCAAAGGTGATAAAGATCCTGATCTCTATTACCTGAAGCTTGCCGTTCTTCGCATGTTGCCTGAATATATGGTTCCCTCCTACTTTGTCAAACTAGAAACACTACCTAAAAATGAAATAGGAAAAATTGATAAAAAAGCCATACCAGACCCGGACTGGAATAAAATGGAGACAGACAAGGATGTAATTCAGCCAAAAACTGCTGTTGAGGAAGAACTCAGGGAGATCTTTGAAAGAATACTTGAAGTACATCCTATCAGCATAACCGATAACATTCTTGAACTTGGTGCCGATTCTTTAAGGCTTTTTGTTGCATTCGATGAAATTGAAAAAAAATACGGTAAAAAACTAAATATAGATGTTATTGTTGAAACCCCAACAATAGAAAAAATATCCATAGAAATAGAAAACAATTAAATACACAATAATCATTGATAAACCTGATCCTGAATAAAAATATTGCCAGAAGATTCACAAATTTCCTCAACTCAGAAAAAGGTGGTAAAAGAATACCTTATGGATTGGGGTCCAAATTAATTGCTAGTTTTTGCAATTCCAGTTACGCAAGGGAAATTCACTTTAAAAACAAACTTATCCTGCTCGACGAATTTCTGGCAAATATGCAAGATCCTCCCGGTATCGAAGACCTATTGCCCCTAATCCTTGTAAGCAATTTTTCAAGAACATGGCGTTCAATGGCCATTTCATACATGGGTACAAAGAAACTACAAAGTTATTGTACATTTAACGGACTGGATAAATTTGATGCTTGTTACAGGCAGGGCAAAGGTGTGATCCTGGTAAACAGTCATTTCGGCTTTGCTGAAAGTGCCCTTTCCATATTTCCAAATCTGGGTTACAGGAATTTTTCTACTATTGTCAGAGCCAAAGGAACTACCTCCCTGAAAATTAAAGGATTAAATCCAAAAGTAACACCTAATCTCCTTATTTTCCGTGATCATACAAATGTTGAATTGTTTAAGCAATTGTTCAAAGCAAGAGATGTTTTAAAGTCAGGCGGTGTCTTTCATATTCTGGGAGATGGTTACCATGGCAAGAGTAGTATTACAATTAATTTTCTTGGAAGGGCAAGAGGATTCAGGGCCAGCTTTACTGAACTTGGACTCAGCACAGAAGCATTCATCTTTACTATTTTTATAACTTCCGATGTAAAAGGGTACTTGACTGTTGATTTAATCGGACCTTTAGATAAAGGCGACGAAACCATGGATCATCAGGCAAGGGTTGAGCACATGACCAGACAATATGCTACTCTCCTTGAAGAGCGATGGAAAAAAGAACCCCAGCATATTAACTGGGGCTTTATGGACAAATATCTCAGACAGATTAAACTGAACTTAGAATAATATCTATCTTCTACCTTCTATTTTTTGAAGTCAAAATTAAATGTCCAGGATGCATAATAGAATGCCCCTATCTGTGGCATGGCATAAGCCTGGATATAATCATTGTTCAGGATGTTGGAACCTCCAATCCTGAATGTAGAATACAACTTCGGGAACCCATAACTTAACTGAAGGTCGAGTGTATTATATGAAGGTACAGGGCCGCTGGCAAATACACTTTGCCAATAATAATCATCTACCCATTTGAAGTTAACAGCAAAGCCCAGATTTTTATAAACATTACTTCCGGTAATTCCTATATTGAACTTATGTTTGGGGGTATTGAATCCCGGAATGATATCATCCTTAATACCAGCTGAATCTATATTTGTATATGTGTAATTGAAATAGGCTTTTATATTATCATTGATATAATATCCAAGACTTATCCCGGCTCCATATGCATCAATATCCTGATCAGTGTTTGTTGCAACATTAAATTGTGTATAATTTCTAGATTTGATAGCATCAATTCCACTTTGTTCTCCTGCAATACCTGTATTAGGCCTTATTACCCTTATATAACCTATAAAATCCGAATAACGACTGTAATAAACACTGAAATCAACATATAGCTTATCGAAGAATGTGGAGTTGTATCCAAACTCTATTGATTTTACCTGCTCGGGCTTGATCGCCTGGATAAATGTTGTTTTCAGTAATGTGGAATCAAATGCTTGCTGATATGCCGAAACAGAACTTTTCGTATAGCAATTACCAAACCCATCTACGTTACCAACTACAATCTCGCTGCCTTTATTTAAATATTGGTATTGATCGGTTAATGCAGGGCTTCTGAATGCTGACTGTCCGGTTATCCTGAAAGTATGGTTGTTCAGGCTGTAAATAACTGCAAGCCTTGGTGAGAGCTGAATGTCATAATTTTCACTTTTATCAGCCCGGAGTGATCCATAGAGCTTAAGGTTATCATCCAGTAGCTTGAATATGGCCTGGGCAAAGCCACCATACTCACTGACGGAAACTTTACGGTAAGTACCATCTTGCTGTAAAGTATCACAGTAAACAGTTCCTTCTGATACAGGATGCATGTTCCTGTATGAAGCTCCTACGTTTAAGTCAACTATTTCAAAGGAATATTCATACATACCATCGATATGATATAAAGTGGTTCTGCTGGAAAAATGCGCACCATAGGGTGGAGTATCATTTTTAATTTTATCATATGTTGCATCCCAATCCGGATCTCCAGGTTTTAGCCATTTTCCGTTTGCAGATATCATACCCGCTTGCATAGCTGTATTAACATCATTCTCAGTCACTGGAGTTGTGTACTGATTTGACAAGTTATAAATACTATTAACATAGGCTGGGACAAATGCATTATCAACACCGGGTAAGCTGGCAAAGCCCAGGTTTACACCAGCTCCAACTAGAGTATAGGTGTTTTTTGTATTGTCATTCGAGCGATATGCTTTAAGAGTAAATCCTTTTGCTTTGAATTCCAGTGAATGCAGTTGCTGATAAAAACCATCCAGAGGAGCCCGGTTATTACCCATATATAGGCTTGTACCGGTAGAATAACGATAGACATATCGTGCTTGTATGTCTTTTGAGAATCGATAGTATAATGCACCGGATAATTTCATGTTGTCAATATATCCATTATATAACTCTTTTTCCATATATCCGGGCATCATCATAATATTTCCAATCTTGGCGTTAGGATTATTTGAAATATAATTATTAAAATCTGCATACTCAGGCTTAGCTAATATGCTTCCAATAATTTTTTGTTGTAATGGTGGAGGTGCAATTTGATGACCATACAAGTTAGCTACAGGGTCGTCAGCTCTCCAGTCTTTGGCGCTCATATAAGATCCTGTAATTTTAACACCCAGTTTATTATTAAAGAAAGTTTCTGCTGCACGGAACTGTAACTGGTAATACTCTCTGTTTCCTCCTTTAACTTTTACAGCTACACCCGGATAATCATAGGGATCTTTGGTTGTATAGCTGATAACGCCCTGCATGGCATTCGGGCCATAGAGTGCAGAAGCCGGCCCTGAGATCACCTCAATATTCTTAATATCAATATCTGAAACACCGAACATGTTACCGGGTACAATGTTAATTGTAGGAAGTTGGTTGTCCACACCATCGATAAACTGAACCACTCTAAGAGGTGCTGTAGTATTAAAACCGCGGGCATTGAAGATCTTATATCCCATACTGTTATTAATAACTTCAACATTCCTCATATTGGCCATATCCTGGAAATAGTCACCTGAAGGAGAATT
>JAUWGC010000191.1 GCA_030606625.1 Bacteroidales bacterium
CTTTTTATTATATAACCTCCAGATCCTTCGCTTTACCGAGATCCTGGCTTGGGGACTGGCCGGATCATCAGTAACCAGGCCAACGAAGTTCATTTTTTCAGGATTAAAATACATGGAATATTTTTTAAAATGAAATGACACTTAATATATGCGCCGTTTTCATGCTGAACAGGTAATATACGGTATATAAATTACAATATAAGGTAAAACTCAAATCGTAAATCGTAAATCGTATATCGTGTATCGTAAATCTCGCCTGGCCCCGTAGTTCAATGGATAGAATGGGAGTTTCCTAAACTCTAGATACAGGTTCGATTCCTGTCGGGGCTACTATAAAAATCCCAGCCGCATGGCTGGGATT
Source organism: Bacteroidales bacterium (assembly GCA_030606625.1). Classification (GTDB taxonomy): domain Bacteria; phylum Bacteroidota; class Bacteroidia; order Bacteroidales; family B18-G4; genus JAUWGC01. The sequence goes on from JAUWGC010000191.1 coordinate 362, forward strand.
TTTCGTGAAACGTGAAACGTGAAACGAGTCTAGCTTCACATTTCACATCGTAATACTAACTTCTAAATCCTTAATACTATCTTCGTACTACCTTAACAATACCATCTTCCCACTCCCAACCTGCTCACCTGCCTGGATCCTGTAATAATAAATCCCCGAAGGAAGACCGCTTGCTTTCCATGGCACCCGTTGTTCACCCATAGCTTGATTCTGATGTATTACTACAACTTGCTGACCCTGGGAGTTGTAGATGAAAATAGTAACATTACAGGGTTTCTCAAGTGCGTATGAAAGGGTTGTTGTGGCGGTGAAGGGGTTGGGATAAAGACTGACTATTATATTTTCCTCATAATCAAATTTTGTTTCATCATATATATAGAGCCAAACAGGTGCCCCGTACTCATATGTCCCAATATCTACTATCGTATCGCCATCTTCATTTCCATCCCAGATTCTTATCATGTTCTTGAAGTCAAATGGTATTGTAACGGAATCGTTAAGTCCAGCATCAATACACGGACTCCCAGGTGATAGTTCGAAAATATTATTCGTATCATCAATAAACATGGGATCGCTTTGAATGTTTCCATAAGGGTCAATTGAATCTCCATTCGAATTAACAGTTACATTCACACCAACCCATTCACCACAATTGACGAAATTGCCACTGCTGTTCCCCCAAACATCTGAATAATAAACCTGATCATAGGTTCCACCTCCTTCATTATAAATTCCTTTACCATTATGAGATATGATAGTATTTATAATAATGGGATGTCCACCAAACCTAAACACAATACCAGATGAATTTTGTGAAATCACTGAATTTATTATTTTAACATTTACATCATATCCAAGCACGAATCCACCACCAAATTCAGTGGCACTGTTATTTACAATGATAGAATTGGTAACATCCATATTTGACCATGTACATCCAAGACCACCTCCATATATAGCAGAATTATTATTTATGATACAGTTGGTTATTGTTAGAGTTGACCCTTGCATTCCTGATCCTGAATTGCAATAAATTCCTCCTCCAAAATATGATGTATTATCTTTTATCGTAGAATTAGTTATTGTAGGAAATGCCAAATGGGTTTTGACTCCGCTATTATTGCTGTATTCAATCACGCAATATGACAGGATACTTTGATCATCTGATTCACTTTCAAATTTTATTCCACCCCAAGTAATATTGTTGCTATATCTTGTAAAAATTATACTGTCATCCTTGGTTCCTACAGCATTCAATAATCCGTTAATGGTAAATGTCAAGTCCTGGGTAAATATTAATGATACACCAGGTTGAATTGTCAAAGTATCATTGTAGGCAACTTCAATGTTTCCACCAACCTTATAAATATCCGGATATAATACTCCCGAAAGCTGACCTGACAGCCCTGTCAATTCAAGTGTTGTATCTTGTAATATTGTATTTGAGTAAATAGGTTGATCATATATTGAAACAGGTATATAATTAGATTTTAAATAAGTAATATCATAAATTCCCTGTTCAATTGCGATATCAAAGTATCCATTCTCGTCCGTATATGTTGAATCAATTAAGTAGGTTGGAATTTGCCTTTCGAAGACTACTTTAATATCGCCATGGAGTGATTGATTTTCTAAAAATACATATCCTTCAACAATATATGATTGACCAGAAGAAATAATTGACAATAGAAAAAGACCGAGGAAAATAACAGTAAGTTTTAATCGCTTCATAACAAAGTGGTTAAATGGTATTATTACATGTCAAATATAGTGATATATTTGCTATTTCGCAATACAATAAAATCAAGATCACCCGACCAAGTTCTGAATTGATAGTTAAGTTGAAAGAGGCGTTTGATAATATTCTTTCCGGGGCTACTTACAACTTAAAATCAACAAACGCAGAAGGCTCGGGAAGCTTGTCGGAGGGTATGTTCGACCTGACGGGCTCCATTATATTGTCCGTCATGCTGCCATCGGCAAACCTTACGTTGATCTCGGAGGATTGTCCAACAACAGGGCCTGCATCCAGTTGATCGGTCAAATGATGTATGGTAACTTTCGAGGTAGCTGCATTCCTGTCGATCAAATCCTGAAAAGGCTGGGGGACTGCTCTCAGATGGGTGGCAAGATCTGCAGGATGGAAATTATAAATGCCGGATTTGGGATAACCGATGATGGGTTGATCAATGATCTGCCCGAATACACAAACAAGGATTACATCAGGATCCCATTTTT
>JAUWGC010000141.1 GCA_030606625.1 Bacteroidales bacterium
TTTATTAGCTCTTCTTATTATAAAAAATAATATGGTGCTTTGTTTTAAATATTTCACAGCCTCTTGATGTGGCATATATGGAATTATCTCAATAATTTTCTCAATATCAAATGCTTTGAATATGTTATTAACACTCTGATCAATATTACCGATAAACCTTACTTTTAAAGAAATATCAGGGTAATTTGATTTTATCTTTGATAAAGCATTTACAAAGGCATCCATCTTGTGTTCATCATTAGCCAAGGCTCCTGTAAAAGTCATAAGAAATTGATCCTGGGATGGAGAAGATGGGATATGGAAGTCCGTTTCATCAAATCCATTAGGAATTACAATAATTTTATCTGATTCAATTTTTTGTATTTTACTTAAAAGCAACTCTTTCAAAGCCTGACTAACAATTATAACTTTATCAGAATCTTCTATAACTTTTCGCTCAAGGGAAATATCTTTCTTTTTAGCAATTCCTGTATGATAAAACTGATCATAAAAGAAAATATCTGTCCATGGATCACGGAAATCGGCAATCCACTTAATATTCATCCTTTTCTTAAGCTCAAGGCCAATCAAATGGACAGAATGGGGAGGGCCTGTAGTAACTACATAGGAAATTTTAAGATCTTTAATCAATTTCATGCCCTCTTTTACTGCAAAAGGCTTCCACCCTATCCTGGAATCAGGGATAAAGAAATTACCCCTGATAAACCTTGAAACTTTTTGTGTGAATGATGGGGTCCTCTCGCTGTCAAAACTGCTGTGAGGATAGCTGCCCTTGCCAATGTACTTTCTGTAAAAAGCAAATGGTTCCCTGGTATTGGTTTTATACACTTTTGTATTATGTGGAATTTCATCCACCAGTGATTCATCGATAACCGGATAGGATGCTTTTTCCGGATCTACGGTCAGAACAATAGGTTCATAACCATAATCAGGAAGATACTTCACGAATTTCAGCCAACGCTGGACCCCTGACCCTCCACTGGGTGGCCAATAATAGGTTATGATCAATATGCGCTTCATGATCGCTTTATCAAAGCTTTCCTGATCTCAAAAAACCCTCCGGCCAGCACAAGTAAAATAAGTAATATTGAACTTGCCAGGGATATTTTTTCTCCCCTCGAATATATCACAGGCTCGAATCTGAAATCGATAGTGTGCTCACCGGCCGGTACGATCATGGCCCTCAATACATAATCGGCACGGAAATGTGGAGTCAACTGCCCATCCACATAGGCATTCCAACCCTTCTTATAATATATCTCCGAGAAAATTACTAACTGATCGGATACCGCATTGGTTCGATAAACCAGGTGATTAGGCTGGTAACTAACAAACTCAATTCTGGCAAGACTGTCATGTTCAAACATAAATCCATCCAGGTAATTTTTAAAACACTTATCGATAATGGCTGTCCTGGAAGGATTAAAATCACTTAAAGCCATGATCTCCTGGTTTGCATTTTCAATAACTTCATATTCATCAACAAACCAAGCATTACCCAGGGCAAATGGGTTCCCGATGGGATCAGACTGTGGATCAAAAATGATATACTTGGTATTTAGCATGTTCAGCACTGGCATGGCTGCCAGTGTATTGTTAATGATCTCCATGTTAACGCTTCCAGAAAAGACCTGTTTCATCTTTTCCATTTCAGGGGTGATCTGGTATTCGATCAATTCCTGATACCTGCCCAGTTTAGCACCATGATATCCACCTATGGATTTATGATAAAAAGAAGTACTGGCATCATTGAATGTGCTGAGTGAAAGGTTCAGAACCTTGAAATTGGGGTCTTTGTCCCTGAGTATGTATTTATCAGCAACAGATAGCTTATAAGGATTTTCGATTTTGGATCTCCGCATAAAATTATCATTATTCAGGTAACGTTTATCGATCATCCACATATCAGAAATGATGAACAATCCCAATAAAAGATAACCATATGTGGTTTTAAGCTTTTTACTGATCATCGCCCAGAGAATAATGGCTGCAAGTGCTATAAAAACGAAAGAACGAACAGCATCCATTCTCATAATACTTTTTCGATCATCCCTAAGTTTATCAATCAGTTCAGCCATCCAATTTGGTAATTGAGCATCAACCTGAGCTGAAAAATCAAACAAAACACCAGGAAATAAAATAAACAGCAACAACAACCCGCCAACAATATAAAATGCATATTTCAGCGACTTAACAACTTTTTCCTTATCAATTCCCTCTTTAAATATCTGATTAAGAGCCAGAAATCCCAGAACCGGCATAGCCAGTTCTGCTATCACAAGTGTCATAGAAACAGCGCGGAATTTATTGTACCCGGGAATATAATCAAGAAAAAAATCGGTGAAAACCATAAAGTGTCTTCCCCATGCCAGCATTATTGACAATATTGTTGCTGTCAGAAGCCACCACTTAAGTTTTCCCCTGACAATAAACAATCAAAAAATAAAAAGAAAAAATACGATAGAACCGACATACACAGGCCCTGAAGTAAACGGCTGTGGCCCCCAGTAAACAGGCATTTGCTTTGCAATTTGTCTGGCCTGTGCCCTTGGGGCTCCTATTTGTATTAGTTCATTATAGACCGCGGATTTCTCGTCTAATCCATCGGAAGACGATCCACCCATGAAATCCGGAACAAGCAAAGTGAAAGTTTCAGTAATGCCATAACTCCAGGCCGTCACATAATCTTTATCCAGGCCGGTCGTCCTGTTCACCTCATCAAAAGTTAGTTCTGATTTGCCTCGTGTGGTATATTTTGCATGATCATAAGCGATCCATAAGCTTGTTATATGGGTTAAGACTGCTAACAGAACAGCCACAACAAGTATTGCCGTGGATTTCAAAAAATGAACATATTTCTTTTGCCTGATGGTGCCTGCCAGTTCAAAAATTCCATATATCAGGATAATAATAAACAAGTAATAAGTTATCTGTAAATGGTTTGCACGAAGCTCCAGAGCAAGAAACAAGGCGGTCAGGATCCCACCAAGAAGATATTTCCCCCTGTAAGTTAATATAATACCGGCGAGAACGGGCGCCATATATGCAATGGCAACAGCTTTGGTATTGTGGCCCGCTTCGATGATAATAAATAAATAAGAAGAAAATGCAAAAGCAACGGCTCCGATCAGGCTTAACCACGGGTTAACCCTCATAGCCAGGAGAAGAATAAAAAATCCAAGAAGATAAAGGAATAGATAGTTAGCAGGATGTGGTAATCCCAATTGTAATATTTTATGTATATAAGTGATAAGATTGCCTTCATATTTCACTGATGTCATGTAAGCCGGCATGCCGCTGAACATGTTGTTGGTCCATAACGTTTCTTCGCCGGTCTCTTCTCGGAAGTCAACGATCTCTTTCGACATTCCTTTAAATCTGGTAATATCATCCTGGGCAAGTTTTTTACCTTCCAGTGCCGGACCGAAATAAATGACGCTCAGCACAACAAACAATACAATCGCTACAATGTATGGTACAACTTTTATGTAAGATATATTTTTTATCATATAATAATTTATTTTATAAAGGAATATGGTCAGTTATTACTGGGATCATCTTCAACATCTTCGAAATCGGTATATTCTCCTATGTCATCCAGTTCTATCCTCTTTGATTTCCCAGGTGCATAATCAATGCTGACCTCACCTTCATCCTTAATACGTTCATTGTTTTTGCCAACATTTCCAAAAATCTTTTCCTGTTTTTTCTTAATATATCGTGCCAGCAAAAAAGGGAACAAATACCTGAAAAAGATCCGAAACAACAGATATAATGATAATAGTATAATAATGAAATACAAAAACCCCATCAGAATATTTTATAACATATTTGCGAAATTATCAAATTAATTTGAAAAAGTCATAATTAAGGTGTTTCAGATAAAGCTTTTTGGATTCTGAAAAAAAGAGGATAGAATTATATTTTCTTTATATGCAAACAGGGGCTAACCCTTGGATATGTTCTTTTAAAACGATAAAACCCTGCGGCAGAACCACAGGGTTTTATAAAAATGAATTTATAGTCTTTTCTGTTTTCAATTGTATACAACAACCAGCAAAACAATTACATCTTATCAGAAACCGATAAACTCTTGCGTCCTTTTGCTCTCCTGGCATTTATGATCCTTCTTCCGTTTGCAGTCGACATCCTTTTCCTGAAACCGTGTTTATTTATTCTTTTTCGTCTCGATGGCTGAAATGTTCTTTTCATCTTCCTTTAAATTTTGGGAGTGCAAAATTAATTACTTTTTTGTTGATTAACAAATTATTTATGTGGAATATTTTTAAGGATTTCCAGTAAAAAGTCCCAAAACATCTGAACAGTATTGATATTAACCATTTCATTAGGTGAATGAGGATTCCTGATGGTTGGCCCAAAAGAGATCATATCCCAGTGCAAATATTCGGATCCAAGAATACCACATTCTAGGCCGGCATGGATCACTTTAACATCCGGGATCTTCCCGAATTTCTTATTGTAAATATCTTTCATTTCTTTCAGGATGGCCGAATCCGGGTTTGGTTTCCATCCGGGATAATCACCGCTATATTCAGGTTGGGCTCCGGCAGCTTTAAAAACATCAAATACCTCCTTTGCAACTTTATCTTTATCAGCATCAACCGAACTTCTCTGCAAGGTTGCGATTTCTATTGTATCCTTTTCTGATTTTACAATTGCAAGATTAGTAGAAGTTTCAACCACACCGGGCATATCCTTGCTCATGTTAATCACTCCATTAGGGCATTCCTCCACAGCCTTGAACAGATTATCCCGGGTGTTTATATCAATCATATTAGCTGGCATTTTCGTCCTTTCTGCCTTTATGGTCAGTCCCGGATCTGCTTCTTTAAATATTTCCTTCATTTTTTTCTCATACTGAATCACATAATTCTCAAAATTATCCTCCTGGCCTTCAGGAACAAGCACTACCGCAAATGCTTCCCTGGGAATTGCATTTCTCAGGCTGCCACCATCGATACTTGCCAGCCTGATCCCGAATTTTTCTGCAGCTGTCTGCATCAAGGCATTGATGATTTTGTTAGCATTACCCCTGCCATAGTGTATATCCAACCCCGAATGACCTCCCTTCAATCCCATAACACTAATTTCGTATGGAACCATGTCTGATGGTATTTCTTCCGGCAGGTAACTGAATACAGCATTTGTATTCACACCTCCGGCACAACCAACATAAAGTTCTCCTTCATCCTCTGAATCCATATTGATCAGTATCTCGCCATCCAACATGCCGGGTTTCAGGCCGTTGGCACCGGTCATTCCTGTTTCCTCATCAGAAGTAAATAATGCTTCAACAGGCCCATGGGGTATATCTTTGGATTCAAGGATTGTCATAGCTGCTGCTGCACCTATCCCATTATC
>JAUWGC010000202.1 GCA_030606625.1 Bacteroidales bacterium
CATGTCACCTTAGCCCAGGAAAAAATAAGTAGTGACACTTCGTTTAACAATATTGATGATAATGGATTAAAACAAGGACATTGGAAAAAATATTATGATGATGGAGATCCTGAGTATGATGGATATTTTATAAATGATAAACCAGTTGGGGAATTTAAAAGATTCTTCCCGGGGAACAAGATTAAGGCTATTATGAATTACAAAGAAGATGGGAAAACCGTAAAGGCAACTCTATTCTACCAAAATGCAAAGAAAGCCGCAGAAGGAACATTTATTGATATGAAAAAAGAGGGGCAATGGAAATACTTCTCTTTCTATGGAGGTTATCTATCATCCCTTGAAAACTACATAAATGGAAAAAAAGACGGGGTATCTTATAAGTATTATGAGAACGGAAAAATTACTGAAGAAATTCATTGGAAAAACGGGATAAAACAAGGTAAATGGACCCGTTACTACCTAAACGAAAAACCTGTTGTAAGTTCAACATACCTCAATGATAAACTAAATGGTGATTACGAAGCTTTTTACCATGATGGAAATTTGAAAGTAAAAGGTATATACCGGAAAGATCTCCGACATGGAAAATGGTTATATTATAATGAGAAAGGAGAAATAAAATTAACTATTAAATACCATTATGGAGAAGTTCTTAACAAAGACGAATTAAATGAATATGAGCGAAAAATATTTGAGAGCTTTGAACAGGAAGAAGGAAAATTCAAAGAACCTGACATTCGCGATATTAGAATGAAGCATTGAATATGCGCGATTTACAATTATACATGATAAAATGCATAGCCACACCCGCGTAATCCCAAGGCAACTTTTTACCGGACTAATTATAATATTGTTTTTTAATCCGGTTACTTCAGCCCAGAATTTTGCTAAATACCGTATTGAATTTGCAGATAAAAACAGTAACCCTTATTCGATTGAAAAACCGGAAGAGTTCCTTTCGCAAAGAGCTATCCAGAGAAGAATAAGGCAAAACATAGCTGTTTCTGAGTCTGATCTGCCTGTTAATCCACACTATACTGACAGCTTAAGATCACTGGGGCTTAGGATCATCAACATATCAAAATGGTTTAATTCAGTACTCATCGAAACAGGGGACACCATTTTACTTGACACCATTTGTAAGATTACATTTATCGATTCAGTTAAACTTGTAAAACCCTCTGTTCAAAAGAAATCACTCAGGAATAAATTTATCCCTGAATCCTGTGCTGATCTGACAAAACAAACAACACAAAATGATCAGTTAACAATGCTAAATGGTCATATTTTACATGAATATGGATATAAGGGTGAAGGCATGCAAATTGCTGTGATTGATGCCGGATTTACTGATGCAGATATTTTACCGGCTTTCGATAGTTTATGGACAAATAATCAGATACTGGGGCAACGCGATTTTGTTGATGGCGATAATTGGGTACTTGATGCACACTCACATGGCATGACAATTCTGTCAATCATGGGTGGTAACCTGCCCAACGAATTAACAGGCTCGGCACCCGGAGCAGATTATTGGTTATTAAGGTCGGAAGACACCGGATCTGAGTACCGGATTGAAGAAGAAAACTGGGTTTCTGCCGCCGAGTTTGCGGATAGTGCAGGAGTTGATGTAATAAACACTTCGCTGGGCTACTCAACCTTCGATGATACATTGCAAAACTACACGTACAAAGAGATGGACGGAAGAACAACACGTATCTCAAAGGGGGCTGCTATTGCTGCTTCAAAAGGCATTCTTGTTGTGGTAAGTGCAGGTAACGAAGGGAATAAATTATGGAAATATATTACCGCCCCTGCTGATGCTGACAGTATACTTACAGTTGGTGCAGTTGATGCATATGGTGTGCTTGCTTCTTTTAGTTCAGTAGGTCCATCATATGATGGTCGTATAAAACCTGATATAGCTGCCCAGGGTGTTGGAACAGTTGCCCAGGGTTTGGGCTCCGGCTTGATAGGATGTAACGGGACATCCTGTTCTGCTCCGGTAATTTCGGGCCTCGCCGCCTGTCTCTGGCAAGCTAATTATCAATTGAGTAATATTGAAATTATTGAAATGATAAAACAGAGTAGTAGCCAGTATCAGAACCCGGATACTCTTATCGGCTATGGACTACCAAATTTTGCCAATGCTTTATCACAAATCGGAGCTGACCTGCCTTACTCAAGTATCCG
>JAUWGC010000051.1 GCA_030606625.1 Bacteroidales bacterium
AATGGATTATCAATCCATGGGATGAATTGGCTCTTACACGCGCACTTGAGCTGAAAGAGAATAATGGTGGAGCTATTGAAAAAATTACAGTCATCAATGTCGGGTCAAAAGAAACAGAACCAACACTGAGAAAAGCATTAGCCATTGGAGCCGACGATGCCATACGTATCGATGCCACACCTGAGGATGCTTATATCGTTGCTGCCCAGATGGCTGAATATCTGAAAAATGATCCATATGATATCATACTTTGCGGAATAGATTCCAGTGACTATAATGGATCATTGGTAGGCGGCATGTTGGCTGAATTACTGGGTCTGCCATCCGTTTCATCTGTATCCAAACTGAATATCGAAAATGGAGAGATCAGCTTGAACAGGGAAATTGATGGTGGTTCTGAGGTTCTTGCAACACATATTCCTTTTGTAGCAATCGTACAGAAGGGAATTGCCTTTGAACCAAGGATCCCTTCAATGCGTGGAATCATGATGGCAAGGAAAAAACCTTTGGTGGTTAAAGAAGCAGCAGAAATAGAAGCTTTGACAGAGTTTGTTAATTATGAACTACCTCCTTCAAAAGAAGCTTGTAAGATGGTAGATCCTGAAAATGTGAAAGAATTTGTTGATCTTTTGCATAAAGAGGCGAAAGTGATTTAAAAATTTAAAATTTAAAATTTAGATAGAATGTCTATACTAGTTTTTACAGAAAATTGGGATTGTAAATTCAAAAAATTAAGTTTTGAATTAATATCCTATGCAAGGCAAATTGCTGATAAACTTGGTTCATCGGTAACTGCCCTCTCAATTGGAAATGTAGAAGATGAAGAATTAAAGAAATTAGGGAATTATGGAACAACCAAGATCATTTCTGTTAAAGAAAACAGACTGAATGTATTGATCAATCGCGCATATGCTTCAGTGATATATCAGGTTGCAGATAAAGAAAATGCCGATATTATTGTTTTTGCACATAATTACAGCGGCAAAGCCCTTGCCCCCAGAGTTGCGGTTAAACTAAAAGCAGGAGCAGTAACAGGCGTGACTGAAGTACCTGCAAATCTTGATCCTTTCACCGTTAGGAAAAAAGTTTTTACCAATAAGGCATTTGCCAATGTGATTGTCAAATCCCCAAAAAAGGTCCTTACTCTATTCCAAAATTCAGTAGGCATCAATGAAACTGATAACCAAGCTGTTATTGAATCATTTACACCTGAATTAAATGATGCGGACTTCATAACCAAAGTTCTTGAAGTGAATAAGGTCACAGGAAAAGTCCTGCTAACCGATGCAGAGATTGTCGTTTCAGGTGGGCGTGGTATGAAGAGTCCGGACAACTGGGGCCCCCTGGAAGATCTGGCGGCTGTACTTGGTGCTGCAGTAGCGTGTTCAAGGCCTGTTTCGGATGAAGGATGGAGACCACATGAAGAGCATGTTGGGCAAACCGGAAAGATCATCGCACCCAATGTATATTTTGCCCTGGGTATTTCAGGTGCCATTCAACACCTTGGTGGTGTCAGTTCCTCAAAATGTATTGTGGCAATTAATACTGACAAGGATGCACCTATATTTGAAGCTGCTGATTACGGTATTGTGGGTGATGTTCATAAAGTGCTTCCTGAATTGGTGCAAACTGTGAAAAAGATGAAAGAGTAAAGATTGAAGGTCTGCTGGCGCGCGTTTTTAACGCGTGCCTTTAACATTTAATCTCTCTAATTTGAGAAATGTGCCATGTTTGTTATAAAAATCGTTACAAATGACAGACATGAGGGCACGTATTTCAAACACGCGCCAATAAAAGAAATAACTGATTGGATTGATTGTTTGATCACAACCCAAGTGACAAAGAAACCAACTCCGCAATATCATAGCTCTTCATCTCCTCTTCTTTGTTCTTGTATTTGATGCCGTCGGTCATCATGACCATGCAGAACGGACATGCAGTTGCTACTATGTTCGCACCTGTTTCAATGGCTTCTTCAATCCTTTCGATAAAAATTTCCTTATCGCCTTTTTCGGCTTCCTTGAACATTTGCCCTCCACCGGCTCCGCAACATAAACCAAAGCTTTTATTTCGTTTCATTTCAACTTTTTTGCCATTAACAACCTGAAGGACAGAGCGGGGAGCTTCGTATTCATCGTTGGCTCTTCCCAGGTAACATGGGTCGTGGAAAGTAATAATATCATCTTTGAATTTGTCGGAACTGATTTTTATTTTACCTTCTTTAATTAAATCACGTAGAAACTGAGAATGATGGATCACTTCATAAAAACCACCTAAATCAGGATATTCGTTTTTAAATGTATTATAATCATGCGGGCAGCAAGTCAGTATCTTTTTGACGCCATACATGTTGAATGTTTCAATGTTTTGAAGTGCCTGCATCTGGAACAGCATCTCATTGCCCGATCTTCTTGCAATATCCCCACTATCCGTTTCCTCGGTACCTAAAACTGCATAATCAATTTTTAAATATGTAAGAATTTTTACAAATTCCCTTGTTACTTTCTTGTATCTATCATCAAAAGCTCCGGATGAACCAACCCAAAGCAACCATTCCGGTTGCTTGTCCCGGGCTTGCAGGACTGACATAACAGGCACTGATAATCCGACATCTTCTGCCCATTTTAAGCGGTCTTCCGGTGAAAACTGCCAGGGTGCACCATTGTTTTCAATATTGGAAAAGGTGGTATTCAACTCACCGGGGCCTTTGGATTTTTCCATTACCAAATATCTCCTCATATCAATGATCATCGACGGATGATTAATGGAAACCGGGCATTCCCTGACACAGGCATTACAGGTAGTACAAGCCCAAAGTTCTTCTTCTGTTATATAATCCCCGATGAGTGATTTCCCGTCAGAAAATGACCTGTCTTTGACAAGGCCCGGACCTTTTTCTTTCATCCTGGCCCTGATATTCATGAAGATTTTCCTGGGTGAAAGTTTTTTACCCGTGATATTGGCAGGGCAGACCGAGGTGCATCTTCCGCATTCAGTACATGACAATGAATCAAGATAGTTTTTCCAGGTAATATCTTCAATATCCAGTACCCCGAATCTTCCAACTGCTTCTTCTTCTCCTTCAGGTGGTTCGGAAAATGCCGTATCGGGATCCATCATCAGTTTTACTTCTTTGGTAATGTCTGGCATGTTTGGCAGATAACCCAAAGGTTCAAGCCTGCTCAGGAAAACATTGGGTATTGACATAAAAACATGGAAGTGCTTGGAATATGGCAGAATATTGGCAAATAGAAAGATCAGCAGGATGTGTGACCACCAGAAAACTTCATGCCAAAAGTATATGGTCTGATGGTCAGAAATAATTGCCCTGGCAATAAACTTACTGACAGGGAAACACCCTACATAGTTATCGGGATGCAAAGCAATATAAAAAGTATTCATCCCGAGTAAGGAGACCATCAATAAGAGAATCAGAGTAAGAGCTATATTGGCATCAACATGTGAAATATGCTTCATCTCAATACCGCTGAATCGCTTGATATGCATAAATATACGCCTGATCAGAAAGAAGATTATTACGATGAAGATAATCAGCCCAAAAATATCTCCACCCGCTGTAATAATATTATATACGGGTCCCAGAAATGCCAGTATCCTTTCCGTTCCACACAAACCATCAATGACCATTTCAATGCTTCCTATAATAATAATGAGGAATCCCCACAAAACTAAGGCATGCATAAATCCTATTACCGGTTTTCGAAAGATTATGGTTTGCCCTATGGCTACTTTCATCATAATTGCGAATCGCTTGCCAAAATCTTTAACCGGAAAAGGTTTCGTAAGCCTGAAGAAAGAAAAAATCCTGTATGCTGTGTAAGAAAAAATGCCCAGGGTAATAAGAAGAGTTATCCCAAATACTATTTGTTTGATCATTATCAGATAAATATAATTTATTAAAACACATATTGCCAAGAGACATACAATAATAAGCATTAATCCATTAAGAATAAAATTAAATCAGCATTTTCGACTTGCGGTGGGGAGATTTATTGGCATTCTAATTATTCAATATTTATCCATATATTTGTAGCAATAATAGGCTGTATTCAACAATATTTCTACCCATATTAACCGACATAGAATCCAATAATAAATATCAACAGGAGAAAATGCATAATCCAAAGATCTACAAACCAAAAAATAATGTACGGATTGTCACGGCAGCATCATTGTTCGACGGCCATGATGCTTCGATCAATATTTTCAGAAGGATCATTCAATCTACAGGTGCTGAAGTTATACATCTGGGGCACGACCGGTCAGTAAAGGATATTGTTGACTGCGCGATCCAGGAAGATGCACAGGCTGTGGCCATTACATCATACCAGGGAGGGCACACTGAGTTTTTCAAATACATGAAAGACCTTTTTTTGGAACAAGGATGTGATAACATTAAGATCTTTGGTGGAGGTGGTGGAGTCATTTTGCCTGAAGAAATGAAGGAACTGCATGCATATGGTATTACCCGTATTTATTCTCCGGATGATGGCAGGAAAATGGGCTTGCAGGGAATGATCAATGATTTGATGAAAAAATCTGATTTTCCCACAGGCAAGGATATAAAGATGAAAATAGAGGATATTGAAAAGAAGGATGTAAAAGCCATTGCAAGTATGATTTCTGCTGCCGAAAATTATCCTGAAAAGGCAAAGAATATCCTGGAAGAAGTAAGAAGAAGATCTAAAAATTCACCTGTATTAGGTATTACAGGTACGGGAGGGTCAGGAAAATCTTCATTGGTAGATGAAATTGTCCGGAGATATCTTGTTGATTTCCCGGATAAAACCATTGCGATTTTATCCGTAGATCCTTCCAAAAGAAAAACCGGTGGTGCCCTGCTTGGCGATCGCATAAGAATGAATTCTATCAGTAGCCCGAGGGTGTACATGCGGTCTTTGGCTACCCGGCAGTCTAATCTTGCAATGTCCAGATATGTAAAAGATGCTGAATCCATTCTTCAGGCAGCAGGTTTTGACCTGATATTGCTTGAGACTTCAGGGATTGGACAATCGGATACGGAGATCATTGATCACAGCGATCTTTCATTATATGTTATGACCCCTGATTATGGTGCAGCTATACAGCTTGAAAAAATCGATATGCTTGATTTTGCTGATCTGATTGCATTGAACAAGTTTGATAAGAGAGGATCATTGGATGCATTACGGGATGTAAAGAAGCAGTACATACGTAATCACCAATTGTGGGAAGCAGACCCGGAAACCATGCCGGTATTCGGGACCATTGCCTCCCAGTTCAATGATCCCGGAGTAAATAATTTATACAAGGCTATTATTAAGAAGATAAAAGAAAAAACCGGCGTTGATTTCAGGTCTTCATTTGAAGTAACAGACGAAATGTCGGAGAAGATACATATCATCCCGCCAAAACGTATCAGGTATTTGTCTGAGATCTCTGAAACTATCAGAAATTATAACAAATGGGCTGATGATCAATCAAAGATTGCTGACAAGTTGTATTCTGTAAAGCAAACCATTAAAGAGCTGAAAGAGAAAGATGGTTCTGCCGGGGAATTGGTCAACCAGTTAAAGGAATTATTTAAGAAAAGCGAACTTGACCTGGATCCTTACAATAAGGAGATATTGGAAAATTGGGACAAGAAAGTCAGGTCATATAAAGAAAATGAATTTGTTTTCGAGGTGAGGAATCAGAAGATCAAGGTGGAAACCCACTCGGAGTCATTGTCTCATCTTCGGATACCTAAGATATCATTACCAAAATACAAGTCGTGGGGTGAAATTCTGAAGTGGTCCCTGAGAGAAAATGTACCTGGTGAATTTCCATTTGCGGCCGGGGTATTTCCTTTTAAAAGGGAAGGGGAAGACCCGACAAGGATGTTTGCCGGTGAAGGTGGCCCCGAACGGACTAACAAACGGTTTCATTATCTTTCCTATGGCATGCCGGCAAGGCGTTTGTCTACAGCTTTTGATTCAGTAACCCTTTACGGACGTGATCCTGATGTTCGTCCTGATATATATGGAAAAATTGGAAATTCCGGTGTTTCCATCTCCTGCCTTGACGATGCAAAGAAATTATATTCAGGATTTAACCTTGCCGATCCGAAAACTTCCGTTTCCATGACTATCAACGGGCCGGCCCCGACAATGGTGGGTTACTTCATGAATGCAGCCATCGATCAGCAATGTGAGATATATATTAAACAAAACGGACTTGAAGAAGAAGTTCAGAAAAAAATAAATAAGATTTACCGGGAGAAAAAAACAAAAAGACCACAATACCAGGGTGAAATACCTGATGGAAATGATGGTCTGGGGTTATTCCTGCTCGGTGTGACAGGAGACCAGGTCCTGCCGGGAGAGATTTATGAAAAGATCAAAACTGATACGATCTGCAGGGTCAGGGGAACAGTCCAGGCAGATATCCTCAAAGAAGACCAGGCTCAGAATACATGTATCTATTCAACGGATTTCGCTCTTAAAATAATGGGTGACGTACAGGAATACTTCAGCATGAATAACGTGCGTAACTTTTATTCCGTTTCCATTTCCGGTTACCATATTGCTGAGGCAGGTGCAAATCCGGTCAGCCAGCTTGCTTTTACGCTTGCGAATGGATTTACATATGTGGAATATTATGCCTCCAGGGGAATGGATATCAATAAATTTGCACCTAACCTTTCTTTCTTTTTCTCCAATGGTATTGATCCTGAATACTCTGTAATAGGCAGGGTAGCAAGGTTGATCTGGTCAAAAGCCATGAAGCTGAAATATCATGCCAATGACAGATCACAAAAGCTGAAATATCATATTCAGACTTCAGGCCGTTCCCTCCATGCCCAGGAGATCGAATTTAATGATATCAGAACAACACTTCAAGCCTTATATGCCATATACGACAATTGCAATTCACTGCATACCAATGCATATGATGAAGCTATAACAACACCGACCGAGGAATCAGTACGCAGGGCTTTGGCTATCCAGATGATCATCAATCATGAATTGGGCCTGGCAAAAAATCAAAACCCGATGCAGGGTTCTTTTATCACAGAGGAACTTACAGACCTTGTCGAGGAAGCCGTACTGATGGAGTTTGACCGCATAACTGAAAGAGGTGGTGTTCTTGGCGCTATGGAATCCATGTACCAGCGAAGCAAAATACAGGAAGAATCACTTTATTACGAATCGATGAAGCATTCGGGCAAGTTGCCCATCATGGGTGTTAATACATTTCTTTCAAAGGACGGATCACCAACCAGCATCCCCGGTGAGGTGATCAGAGCAACAGAGAAGGAAAAAAAATATCAAATATCCATGATTAAAGAACTGCACAAAACTTATGCTGAGAAATCTGCTTACTGGCTGGAGGAACTCAAGCAAAAGGCTGTTAAAAACAAAAATATTTTTGAGGGCATCATGGAGGCTTCAAAATATTGTTCTATCGGGCAAATATCTAATACCTTATTTGATGTTGGAGGACAGTACAGGAGGAATATGTAGGTTTTCCATTGAGGAAAAAAGGGAGTAGAATTGAACGATTGCAGCGCTTGCACAACGTATACGATTTAACATTATTTCCTGAGATTCATCTTTATCTTCGAAGCAAGAATATCGATACCAACCTGGTTCTCACCACCCTGTGGTATGATTATATCTGCATATCTTTTGGAAGGCTCAATAAACTGAAGGTGCATTGGCTTTACAAAAGTATCATAATGTATCAGTACGTCCTTAACAGAACGCCCACGCTCTTCAATATCCCTTCTGATGATCCTCATCAGCCTTTCATCGCTATCAGCATCCACAAATACCTTAATGTCAAACCTTTTCCTCAGATCTTCATTGGTCAGGATCAATATACCTTCAACAATGAGCACTTCTTTGGATTGCACAGGAATGGTCTCTTTCGATCTTGCACAAGTGATGTAAGAATATTTGGGCATTGCAATGGTACGGCCTTTTTTCAGTTGATGAATATGATCGATCAGCAAAGGAAATTCAATGGAAGAAGGGTGATCGAAATTGATCTTTTTCTTTTCCTCCGGCGGCAAATGGCCATTGTCTTTATAATAGGCATCCTGTAATATTAAAGAAACCGTTCCATCGGGCAGTGAATCGATAATCTTTTGCACCACCGTTGTTTTTCCTGAGCCGGATCCTCCCGCAATACCAATAACTAACATTTTATTTATTTCAAATTTAACTTTTAAAAAAAGAGATACCTATGAATGTCATGGGTTCCTTCATAAGTGATGACTGATTCAAGGTTCATCAACGAGATAATAATCCGGTGGGTTATACTTTGGGAATTCCATCATTTTTAAGAATTTTCGGGTACTCTATCCAATTTCCTGAAAAATCTACGCTGGAAGATGATCAGTATAAACACCCCGATGGTGATGGAGGAATCTGCAATATTGAAAACCGGGCGGAAGAAAATGAAATCATTCCCGCCCCAGATGGGCAACCATTCGGGAAGCCTCCCCTCTATCAATGGAAAATAAAGCATATCTACCACCCTGCCATGCAGGAATGTACTGTATCCTCCGCCTTCGGGAAGAAATACTGCTACCTGGTGATTGTGGTAACTGGACTCACTAAACAACAGTCCGTAAAGACTGCTGTCGATGATATTTCCCAAAGCACCGGCAAAGATCATTGAAATGCAGATGATCAGGCCTGTTTTTGTTTCCTTTCTGGTTAGAAAATATAAATAAATCCCGATCAGGATAACAGCGATGATACGGAAAATACTCAAGACCAGCTTTCCGGAATGACCGCCTAGTTTCATACCGAAGGCCATACCTTCATTCTCCGTATAATGAATCAGGAACCAATTGCCAAAAACATGATATTCCTCTCCAAGGTACATGTGTGTCTTCACCCAAAATTTAAAAATCTGGTCAATGATAAGTATAAGGAAAATGACAATCAGTGCTTTTTTCACAATAACAGGGAAAAGTTTGGGTAGTGGTTATCGGGCATAGTGTAACTTGTTTACCACTATGTCATTTATTACTATCTCTTTGTCTGTTGAAGTTTTGCATCGATGCTCAGGGTTGCGTGAGGCACGCTTCTCAACCGCTCCTTGGAGATCAGTTTACCTGTAGCCCTGCAAATCCCATAGGTCTTATTCTCAATCCGCACTAATGCATTCTCAAGGTTTTGGATGAATTTGCTTTGGCGTGCAGCAAGACGGCTATTCTCCTCCTTGGACAATACCTGGTAACCTTCTTCCAGTACCTTAAAGGTCGGAGAAGTATCATCTGTCCCATGATCATTAGTGTTGGTATATGCTTCGGTTAACATTTTCAGATCCCTGCTTGCTTTTTCTAATTTCTCAAGGATTATCTGCCTGAATTCCTCCAGTTCTTTATCCGAATATCTTGTTTTCGCCTTTCCTACTTTCTTTGTATCTTGTTTATTCATTTCTGTAATATTTGATTACATAATAATTTAAATCCTATGGATCGTAATAAACGTTTTTACTTCGTCTGACAATTCTATCTGGGTTTTTTCCGGATCATTAATATTATCAACAACATCTAATGATTCAGCTAATGTCTCAGAGCAAATATAGAAATAATTATTCTTAATTGCCAGACCCAGTTCATTATTATCTTCAATTTTAATCCTGATTTTATCCGTTACTTCAAAATCCTTATCCTTCCTGAGATTCTGGATCCTGTTTACAAGGTCGCGTGCCAAACCTTCACTCTTCAACTTCTGAGTAATTGTGATATCAAGTGCCACAGTATAATTGCCAATGTTAGCGATCAACCATCCCGGGATATCTTCCGTAATGATTTCTACATCTGGTAACTGAATTTCCACCGTTTTATTGTCAATAATAAGTTCATATTTACCTTCCTGTTCGATCTTATTGATATCCTTCTGGGTAAACTGGCCAATAGCAACGGCGATTTGCTTCATCATTTTGCCATATCTTGGACCAAGCATCTTAAAGTTTGGTTTAATTTTCCTGACCAGGATGTCGGCAGTGTTGGTAAGATATTCAATTTCTTTAACATTAACCTCTGACAAAATTATATTCTCCACGGCCTGAATTTGTTTCTTGAACCTGGCATCAATGACAGGGATTATGATCTTGTTTAATGGTTGGCGAACACGAATATTGGACTTTTTCCGTAAAGAAAGCACCATCGAGGAAAATTTCTGAGCAAGCTCCATCTTTTCTTCCAGGTCCTTATCGATAAGTTCTTCGGAAGCAACAGGAAAATCAGTTAAATGAATAGAATCAACATCAGACCTGCCCGTAACATTATTCAGGTCCAGGAATATCTTATCCATGAAGAAAGGCGCAATGGGTGCAGAAAGCTGAGCTACTTTCTCCAGGCAAGTGTATAAGGTTTGATAGGCAGATATCTTGTCTTCGGTATACTCTCCTTTCCAGAAACGGCGCCGGTTAAGGCGTACATACCAGTTGCTGAGATGTTCCTCTACAAATTCTGCTATTGCCCTACCGGCCCTGGTGGGTTCATACTCGTCATAACAATCATCAACAAATCTTATTAAAGAGTTTAATTCCGAGAGTATCCACCGGTCAATTTCAGGCCTTCTTTCAAAAGGTATTTCCTGTTCCTTATAGTAAAAGCCATCAATATTTGCATATAAAGCAAAGAAAACGTAAGTGTTAAAGAGCGTACCAAAAAACTTGCGTTGCACTTCTGCAATTCCGTCAGGGTCAAACTTAAGGTTATCCCATGGTTGTGTGTTGGTAAGCATGTACCATCGAAGTGCATCGGGGCCGAATCTTTGTATGGTTTCAATGGGGTCGGCAGCATTGCCGATACGTTTGGACATTTTATTGCCGTCCTTATCAAGCACCAATCCATTTGAAACACAAGTTTTGTAAGAAACCGAATCAAAAAGCATCACAGCAATGGCATGCATAGTGAAGAACCATCCACGAGTTTGGTCAACACCTTCAGCAATAAAATCTGCCGGGAAATATTGTTCAAACTTTTTCTCGTTTTCAAACGGATAATGGAACTGTGCATAAGGCATAGCACCGGAATCAAACCAAACATCTATCAAGGCAAGTTCACGGTACATTTTTCTACCCTGCGGGGAGACCAGGATGATCTTATCCACGTATGGCCTGTGAAGGTCAAAGGTTGAGTAATTTTTTTCCGACATGTTACCCGCTTCAAATTTTTCCAGCGGGTTATGGTCCATAAAGCCTGCCTTGATCGATTTATCAATCTCATTTTTTAGTTGGCCGGCTGATCCTATACAAACAGTTTCGCTTTTGTCTTCCGTCATCCATATAGGCAAAGGAGTTCCCCAGTATCTTGACCTTGAAAGATTCCAGTCAACAAGATTTTCAAGCCAGTTACCAAAACGGCCGGTCCCTGTAGCAGGTGGTTTCCAGTTTATTGTCTGGTTCAGTTCCATCATGCGCTCTTTGAAAGCAGTCGATTTGATGAACCAGCTATCCAGCGGATAGTAAAGGATAGGCTTATCAGTCCTCCAGCAATGGGGATATGAGTGTTCGTATTTTTCAGTTTTAAAAGCCTTGTTTTCTTTCTTAAGCTTGACGATAATATCAATATCAACTGAATCCTCAGATTTGCCGGGATCAAAGTCCGGGTCATATTCATTCTTCACATACCTTCCGGCAAATTCACCCATCTTATCAATGAACTTGCCTTGTTTATCAACCATAGTCAATGACCCTATTCCATTCTCCCTGCTCACTTTAAAGTCGTCGGCACCAAAGCTGGGGGCAATATGAACGATGCCCGTACCTTCATCTGTGGTAACAAAATCACCCAAAAGAACCCTGAATGCATCACCATCATCAGGTTGTGCATAAGGAAGCAATTGTTCAAACCGTATACCTTCAAATTCCTTTCCCTTATATTCCCCTGTTAGTTCATAAGGAATATCCTTTTGCCCCGGTTCATAATCTTCAAGTTTTATTCCGGCATTCTTTTCAGGAAAGTATTTTCCCAGCAATTCCTTAGCCAGAATAACGGTAACAGGCTGATTGGTATATGTATTATATGTTTTGACTTTGATATAATCAATGTTAGCACCAACTGCAAGTGCTGTATTGGATAGCAAGGTCCATGGTGTGGTTGTCCAGGCCAGGAAAAAGACATCCCCATGAGAATTTTCAAACAGGAATTCTGATTTTTCATTCTCAATGACTTTAAACTGGGCAACAACCGTGGGGTCTTTTATGTCCTTGTAACAACCTGGCAGGTTCAACTCATGGGAACTCAGGCCTGTTCCCGCAGCAGGCGAATACGGCTGAATGGAATAATCTTTATAAAGTAATCCATTCTCATACAACTTACTGAGCAGATGCCAGACAGTTTCAATATATTTATTAGTGAAAGTCATATAAGGATGATCCAGGTCGACCCAATAACCCATTTTCCGGGTCAGGTCATCCCAGAGGTCTTTGTATTTCATGACTTCCTTGCGGCAGGCCCGGTTGTAATCATCAACAGATATCTTTTTACCAATATCCTCCTTAGTAATGCCTAAAGTCTTTTCCACTTGAATTTCCACAGGTAGTCCGTGGGTATCCCATCCGGCCACACGTTCCACGTAATATCCTTTCATAGTTTTATAGCGGCAGAAAATATCTTTAATAGCACGGGCTAATACATGGTGGATCCCAGGCTTACCGTTGGCTGAAGGAGGTCCTTCGTAGAATACGAAAGGCTTGTTTTCTTTTGTCTTTTCAAGGCTTTTATGGAATATCCCATGTTCTTCCCAATATTTGCCTATCTCCCTTCCGGCCTGTGTCAGATCAAGCTTTTTATATTCCCTGTATTTTTTTTCCATTCAATGAAGATCTTGGCTGCATTCAAAAATTAACTTGCAAAAGTAAGAAAAATATAGTATATACCATTTAGGTAAGAAGAGGTTATATCAAAAGTCAAATTTTAAAAATTCTTCATACTTATGATACATTTTTCATTTTACTCAATATAAAATTTCCATGAGCAATAATAATCATCAGGGTGTGGATCCGGAGGGCAGGCAAGGCACTCTGTCCTGATTTTAGGATCAATGGCTTCGGCAAATGTTGTATATTCAACGAGTCCTCCTGATTTGCATGGATAATCCTTCAGGCCTTTTCTCTTACGGGCAACCTGAACCCGGCATTCATTCATGCGAAAGACAAAACTATTTTGTGTTTCGTCCACAATGGATTGTATGTTGATGCTGGCATAAAGGCGATAATTCAAAGCCTTCTTTAAGCCTTCCAAACCCGGGCGTTCCGGCAGGTTTAAAAACTGCTTGACCGACCAGGCCTCAAAGGGAGAAAACTGGCCCCAGCAGGAATCATTACAACGCTTGGCATCATTCATTCCCCTGGTAAACTCGACGGCCTGAAACCAAACCCCGTCGTTGACAAGCCAGTTGATAGCAATACTTTTTTTCAGCCGGTCCAGTTCTTCCATACTCATCTTTAACAAAGAAGAAGGTAAGCCATCCTCCATCTCAAATCCAAGGGTCTTTCCCAGGCGTTTCATCTGTATCTCATAACTGCGGTCAAAAGCTTTTTGCATTATTTCAAGTGCTTTTTCGCGGCCAAACTGATGCTCCACTTCAGCATACCATAAAGCATAATGCATCATTGCCCGATGTATGTAATTGATGATCAAACGGGCAGTTTCCTTTTTTTCCATATTCACTGGCTTAATTTTCGGATAAAAACCGGGTCTGTTAATATTTTGGTGAGTATGACCGCAGCTGCATCGGTACCATAACTTTGTAGTCTTTCCATTACATTTTCCCGGATTTTTTCTTTCTTTTTTACGGATGTAAGCAACTTTTTAACCTCTTTAATCTGCGACCCCTTAAGCTCATCTTCCAGAGATGTTATAATTAGATTGAAAAAATCACTTTCTTCCTCAGAAAATTGCGGTAGTCCGAAATATTCCAGCTCATCAATAGAAGCTTCCAGTATCTCCTTGCCCAGTTTTTTACAGGTCTCCATGTAAGATGATGACCCTATGGTATCTCTCAGTGCCCAACTGCTGAAATCATATTCAATGCTTTCGATCTGCCTGACCTTCTCTGTCTTATTACCAAAGATCCTGGCCAGCAGGATGATAGTGTATTTTTTCCAGGCTTCCAGATCGAAATCTTTTGAATTCAGTTTTTCGATCTGCCTCTTTAATAAAGCGATTTCTTTTTTTGCCATTGTTTATTAGTTAAGTTTCCTGTGTAAAATAAACAAATTTTAACGGTTAAAAGAAGGTTATTGTAAAATATTTTATCATCTTCGTGGTTAGTGATTAGTGATCAGTGATCAGTGACCAGTGATCAGTGACCAGTGACCAGTGACCAGTGATCAGTGACGAGAGGGAGAGACTCACGACTCACGACTCATTAAAAAATCCTTCATCATGATCAAATCCCTTATAACCCTGGTCTTGTTTGTATTAACTTTTTCATCCTTTTGTCAAAACGATCACAGGTCCACGGCAGATAAAAACGGAGAATTTGTTTGTTTTGTTTATCATCGCTTTGGTGATGACCGCTATCCTTCAACAAATATTTCGTCTGAAGTTTTCAGGCAGCAACTGCAGTATCTCAAAAACAACCATTTCCATGTATTATCTCTCGGTGAAACAATCCAGGCATTAAAATCCGGCAAGGATATTCCTGAAAAAACAGTTGTTTTGACAATCGATGACGGATATAAGTCATTCCTGACTGCAGGCCTCCCTATTCTTAAAGAATTCGGATATCCGGCCACCTTGTTTGTAAATACAAAAACTGTTGGAGGAGGAGATTATCTCTCTTGGAAAGAATTAAAGCAAATTGCTGATGAAGCCATTGAGATTGGTAATCATTCACATTCACATTCATATTTTCTGAACCTTGATAAAGATGAACTTGCAAGATCTTTCCGTGAAGATGTAGAATCGGCACAAAAAATATTCGGGCTTAACCTGCAACTTACGCCAAAAGTTTTTTCTTATCCTTATGGTGAATTCAACAAGGAAATGATAACTATTATCAGGGACCTGGGTTTTTTAGGTGCAGCTGCTCAGAACAGCGGTGTTGTTAGCAAAGCCTGTGATCTATATGCACTACCGCGATTCCCGATGGGAGGCCCTTTCGCCACCCTGGAAGGTTTTATAAGTAAAGCAAACATGCACGTACTACCTGTGATCTGGGAAAAACCAGAATCTTCTTTCTTCTCTGAGAACCCTCCTGAATTGACAATATGCCTGGATCCCTTAACAATCAGGGAAGATCAAATCCAGTGTTTTATCCATGGATCCAGGAAAAACATTTTAAAAAAGGAATTGACGAAGGATGGATTGGTAATCCGCATGCGTGCTGATCAAAAGCTATCAGGCAGGCGGACGCTGTATACGATAACTGCTCCATTGGCTGATGGA
>JAUWGC010000107.1 GCA_030606625.1 Bacteroidales bacterium
TTGGTGTTCCCTGAGGAGGAGGTATTCCATCAAAGTCTGAAGGCAGCATACTGAATGGGTCACTACCAGGGGGAAGATCAAACAAAACCATTCTGGCGTCCGGATCGCCCTCTAGCATCCTGTCCCTATCAAAAGCTGCAGTAGCCGCACGATTGTATTCACCAAACATATTGAACGAAGCATAATAGGCATCAGGCCAGATTCCGAATTTTGGATAGTCATTGAATGTAGGAAATTCAAATGCATACTGGTAGTATGCCCCGAGGGGATCGCCTGTCTCGGAAATGGCAATCAGTTGCCAGAAAGTCCCGCTTGATGTAAAGATCGCAAATTGGCTTGCCAGCCACCGGTCTGCCATCTCATCATAAAGGACAATCGGGTCACCGTCGTTGGTACCAGTCCACGGGCCAATAAAACCATTCCATAATGTGCTGTTATCAACAGGTCCAAAGAGTTTATTTCCTTCTTTATCCCAGATAGCAAATGAAAGATTGATCATCTGGAAATAATGATCAGGGCCCACATCACCATCAGTATCAGGAGGAATAACGCCATTTACATTACCCACACCATCAAAATTCAGGATAGGGCCCCGGTGTAAAACCAGCCCGTCATAATCCTGCAAGACCGGTTCCTCACCAGGATACAAAGCATCATCATCTTTGATATTAGCAGATTTAATATTTTCTTCATTCCTGATGATGCCATCCTTCCAGCTGCGATCCCTGTCGCCAGGAAGGATAACCTTCATTTCCCTCAAAGGAAGGGTTTTTCGAAAATACTGTGCCTTCACAACTTTGGATGGGTAATAAACAGTCTTTTGACCATATATGCTGACAGCAATAACCAAGTTGCAAATAAGCAATAATAGAAAACGGTTATATTTCATTTATTTTATTTATTATAAATAACTTTAGGCACTCCAAGTACTGATTAGATATAATCTTTCAATCAGAGATGTAAAGTTAATAAATAATCAGTTTTTCTGTCTGACTAACCTTCCCGTTTTGAACATTGATGAAATAAATACCTCTGGGATAATTTTTCATATTAATCCTGTTGGAGTAAACACCTGATAACTGACCGATCTTAAAAGTAAATATTACCTGCCCGTGAAGGTTAAATATCTGTAAAGTGAGATCATTCTGATCAAGGCTTTCAATGGTAAAATCAAATATACCATGATTAGGATTAGGGATCAGTGATAAACTGATTTCTTCATTGCTTAGTTCGTCAACACCAGTACAATCTTCAATTGTAACATTGATCTGATCGCTGGAACTATCTTCACAAGGATTGATCCCGCTTGCCGTAAGAGTAAGAACAACAGAACCTGTATTTATATCATCCGGACCGGGTGTATATGTTGCAATCAGGATAGTATCATTATCAAATGACCCATCACCATTTGTAGTCCATAGTAGTGAGTCATTATATGCCACTTGAGCACTTTCCAGTAATAGAGATTCACCTTCGCATATCAGTGTATCCGGGCCTGCATATGCTGAAGGAAGCTGTTGAATTAAAACAAGTACACTATCACTGGCCTCATAACCAGGCAAATATCCAAATGCGGTAAGTGTCAAAGTTACCTGCCCGTTGGTTATGTCATCATTACCTCTCAGGTAAAATGTATTGGCCAGATTTGGATTCTGGAAGAAACCGTCACCTGAAGTGGTCCACAAAACCGATTGAGCACTGGTTACTATACCATTTGCCGGGTACAGCTGATTTTCACAGATCATTGTATCAACGCCGGCATCAACGGTTGGCTGTTGTATTGGGCCTAAATTGAATGAAGCGATCCTTGTGCCCCACTTAGTGCTTTTCATGTATTCTTCTGTAAACCAGAAAGTGGTGTCATCTGATGGGTCAACTGACATACATGCATAATCACCCCAGCGATTTATGTATGTTTGTGAGCTGCTTCCTGCAATCAATTCAATTTCATCAATGGTCATTTGTCCTAACGGATCATCTACTCTCCTTCCGGTATACCTTATTGACGGAAATACTGAAGAACTTGAAACACTATAACCCAGTGCAATATCACCATTTCCGTTCATAGCCACACTTCCCATCCATCTGTATTCAGTATCAGGAGAATATGTGCCTTCCTGGTAAATATACCAGTCAGTATTATCTTTCCTTAATTCATACCACCTGATGCCAGCTATTCCATTGTGGTTAACCGTATGGTTAGTGACAAGTGTCTGGTAACTTCCAAAATTCCTGTATTGCAAGCGATACATCAGGAAAAATGCAAGGTCATCGAGCTTCTGGGTTGTGCCTGGCTGGGGAATTCCGTTCAGGTAGGCACTATATGCTGCCGGTATCAGTGTATTAACCAGGGTAAAAGATGAATTGTTTGTATTGTTCCAATCCACAGAAAATTCATAGATCTCAAGTTCATGGGTACTTCCCCGTAGATATGAGAAATAATTCGGTGCTCCTGCAGGAGGCGGAGTACCGTCGACATCTGAAGGCAGCATCGAGAATGTTCCGGAAGGCTGATCAAAATAAACCATCCTGGCATTGGGATTGCCCACCAGCATTTCATCCCTTTCAAAAGCAGCAACACCCACCCTGTTATAGCTCCCAAACATGTTAAAAGAAGCATAATATGCATCAGACCAGACAGCCACTTTAGGATAATCGGGAAATGCATAAAACTGAAATGCATAACGATACCATTCATCAAGGGGATCGGGTGTCTGTGAAACAGCAATCAGTTCCCAGTAAGTACCGTTTGATGTATTAATTGCAAACTGGGTTGCAACCCACCGGTCAGCTAATTCATCATACAATAAAATAGGATCACCGTCATTGGTTCCCGTCCATGGACCAATGAATCCATCCCAGAGCGTGCTGTTATCCACAGGGCCATATATCTTATTACCCTGCTTATCCCAGATGGCAAAAGACAAATTGATCATCTGAAAATAATGGTTCGGACCAACATCCCCTTCCGTATCCGGTGGATAAACACTATTTACATTTCCAACGCCATCGAAGTTAAATACAGGTCCGGTAACACTCCTGGTACCATACTCGGTTTGTAATGCTCCATCTTTCTGATTGTACGGAGAATTTTTTGCAATCTCTCTTATTTCCTGTTTTAAAGATTTATTTTCTATAACGCCATCTTTCCAACTGCGATCCCTTTCACCGGGTAATACTATCGGCATATCACGTAATGGTGGTGTTTCATCAAAATAGACAGCTTTTTGAACCAGTGTTGGCTTGTAAGAGATCTGTTGCGAACTAACTTCGCAAATCCCAATAATAATAACAAGAACTAAAATCAATACTTTTTTCATAATAAATCCGGTTTTGTTTGCAGATAATA
Source organism: Bacteroidales bacterium (assembly GCA_030606625.1). GTDB lineage: Bacteria > Bacteroidota > Bacteroidia > Bacteroidales > B18-G4 > JAUWGC01. The sequence continues at coordinate 3,350 of JAUWGC010000107.1, forward strand.
TTTTAAAAGCAACAAAATTACAATAAATTTCGCTTGTTGTGAGCTGAATTTTTGTTAATAAGCAGAATAGGGAGATGTGAAACGTGAAAAGTGAGACGTGAAAAGAATGAAGGATGAGTTGAATGGTTAAATAGTTTTAATAAATACGAAAAGTGAATTTTTTTTTAATCTTATCCCTTTGCAGGAAAAGGATAAAATAATATGGGATCAAAACAGCCAGAGAAGTTAATCCTGCAATAGCTTCATTATGAGAAATGTTGAGCATTACGATCAGTGTGATCAACAAAATCACAAAAGGAAGGAAATAGGCATAAAAAACAGCTTTGTTTCCCATAGTTTTTTCCATGTATATTATTACTTCATCTCCGGCTTTATATTTATTATCAGGTAGATAGGGAACCTCAACGATCTTTTCCTGCATATCGGCAACACTGCATATTCCTTTAGCATGACATGTGGAACAAGCCGGCTGGGAAAGGATTTTAATGCGGATTTTATTTTCTATAACACTTTGTATAATTCCCGGATGGGTAATGACAGGTTCTCCGGATCTCATAATTATCTCGTTATTGTGTACGGCAAAGATACGATGAAAAAATATTGTATATCTCATTATTCAGGGTTCATCAAACGTGATAACAAATTAACCACTTGTTTTGATAGATATAATCATTATAATATTTCTTTGGCAGCAGATAATGGTTTTAAGTATATTTGTTATTTTTGTATTGAGGTTTGGTTCATTATTTGCATGATCATAATTTTATCTTAAACATTTCAATATATGAAATTCATTTTAACCTTTCTTCTGATCACATGTTTTCAACCATTAATTCACCTTGGTTTACAGGATGAAGTTACCGAACAAATAAAACTGTCAATACAATCAGGAGATGCAAGTACACTGGCTGAATATTTCAATTCCTCTATCGACATTGTATTACCTGGTACGGATAATGCATTTAGTAAAAATCAGGCTACACAGGTAATGAAAGATTTCTTTACCAAATACCCGCCAAAGTCATTTTGTATCGATCATATGGGTACTTCAAATGACGGATCGATTTATATCATCGGTACATATAATTCAACTTCTGCAACATTTAGCACTTATTTGCTTTTAAAGAAATCTTCAGGGAATCTGCTGATATTCCAGCTACAATTTGAAAAAGAATAACTCTATTGAATTTTCAATATAACATTTTCCACTGCTAACTATGACACTAGATGACATTATAAAAAATGCATTAGCTGAAGACATTGGTGACGGAGATCACACATCCCTGGCGACAATCCCAGCTAATGCAAAAGGAAAGGCCTTATTGATAACCAAACAGAAAGGGATACTGGCAGGTGTCCGTGTTGCTGAAAAAGTATTTTTAACAGTTGACCCGGAAATAAAGATTGAAATATTTATCAATGACGGATCACGGATCAGTAAAGGTGATACGATATTTAAAGTAGAGGGCAGGTCTGTTTCACTTTTAACTGCTGAAAGGCTTGTTTTGAATTTCCTCCAGAGAATGAGTGGTATTGCAACATATACCCGAAAACTAGTTGACAAACTTGAAGGATTGCATACGAAGATCCTCGATACCCGAAAAACGACACCGAACTTCAGAATTCTTGAAAAGGAAGCTGTAAGGATCGGAGGTGGAGAGAATCACCGTATGGGGTTGTACGATATGATCATGATCAAGGATAACCACGTGGATTTTGCAGGCGGTATCAGGCAAGCTATTGAATCAACAATGACCTATCTTGAATCCCTCCAGAAACAATTAAAAATAGAGATCGAAGTCAGAAACCTCATAGAATTGCAGGAAGTTCTTGAAGTCGGTAGAATAAACCGTATCATGCTGGACAATTTCCCGATACCTGCCCTTAGTAAAGCAGTGCAAATGATTCATGGGAAATATGAAACCGAGGCCTCAGGGGGTATCAATGAAGAAAACATCCGTCAGTACGCTGAAACCGGTGTGGATTATATTTCTGTAGGCGCTCTTACTCATCAGATCAAAAGCCTGGACATGAATCTAAAAGCACTTAAATAAGCATGCACAATAACAGGAAAAGCAAAAAGAAAAATACAATCTATCAAAGTTTCAGAAAAACCAGAATTTTCTTTACCAGGCTGGCTAAAAAAATCATCCTTCCCGGTTTTGAGGGAATATCGATTTATGAAGTTGGGAGTTTCTTCTTCAAAGGCATCCGGAAAAGCTCATTGATATCAAGAGCTAATGCTTTATCTTTTACTTTTTTACTGGCCCTTTTCCCAAGCATAATTTTCTTTTTCACTCTGATCCCTTACATTCCGGTTGATAACATGAAGGAAACAGTCATGGAAACCATGGCTGAATTGATGCCTCATAATGTTTTTACCATCTTACAAAACACAATACAGGACCTTGTTAATCAACAGCGAAGCGGGCTCCTCTCCCTGGGTTTCTTTCTTGCAATTTATTTTTCATCAAATGGTGTAATGGGTATCATGAAAGCATTTAACCGAAGTTCTCATGCCCTCGAAACAAGATCAAAACTCCAGCTCATTTTATTATCCCTGGTTCTGGTATTTGTTATCACATTGATTATCATACTTACGATGTCTTCGCTGATCTTATCGTCCGTGGCTATAAAGTACTTTTCCTCACAAGGTTATCTCAGAGCAGACATTACATACTATCTTATTCTGATAGGCAGATGGATAATAATAATGGCAATGATCTTTTCTGTAATCTCAATGATTTATTATCTGGCGCCGACAAAAAAGGGGCAATTTAAATTCATTTCAGCAGGATCTACGCTGGCAACAGCATTATCACTCGTTTTTATTATGGTATTCAACTACTATATTGAAAATTTTTCTCAGTATAACAGGCTTTACGGATCACTTGGAACAATCATCATTTTGATGTTATGGGTTAACTTTAATGCCATAGTGTTGCTTATCGGTTTTGAATTGAATGCAAGTATATACGATGCAAAAATGAAAAAATGAAAATTACTGCGCTTTCACAAGACCCTTTCAAGCGGTGAAGATCCTATGTCAAGACAGCAGTATTACAAAATATAAATAATTCATCAAATTCGACTTCATCTATAAAATACAAACAGAGATTCTTCACAAAATGTTATGTTTCAAATTATAGTTTAAATAATTTAATAACCATTCTATTTATGATAGGTTCTTCGGATGGCTTGGTTTTACAGGATATCAAAATTACCTGAGACATAATCTGAATCACCCATAATCAAACGATAATAATGAATACCGGAGGAGAAATGAGATTTGTTAATCAGGATGATTTCTTCAGCCGAGTAATCTTTATGAAAAACCAGCCTGCCCATCGAATCAAAAACTAATAATCTGATGGTTTGGTAAGAAGAATTGTTATTATAATATAATACTGAGGTATTCTTCACAGGATTGGGGAAAATAAAAACTTGAATACAATCTTCTTTTTCCCGGATGAAAGTATAAAAATCCTGGTACTCATACGCACCCATATCAATGCGTTGACCCGGTTCTTCAAATATACGGGGATTTCCTGCTATATCCGTTGAGGGCAAATGCAATCCTGTTGTGTCGGGATCTCCAGCATTAATGCAGGGAGAATAATCATTCAATGACCAGTCATATTCTTCTCCAATATTACTTGGGCCTGTTCCTGGAGTTGGTAAGATAAATAATGGATCAGATTGCATTATGTGACTTCCAATATTCCATTCTCCTTGTATATCACAATAAGATATGGTTGGATTTGAATACATATGAGGATTACCAATATCAATCTGATTCGGATAGTTGCCCCAAATAATTGCATTGAATAATTCCGGTTCTGTATAGGTGTAACAATCACCATAAATATAGATACCACCTCCCGGGCCTGTTGGAGAATAATTATTACATATTGTATTATTGGTTATGACAGGATGTTGAGCAAAAGAAAAGAATCCTCCCGCCTTAATATCAGAGTAGTTGTTAAAAATGACATTATTGGCAATGTAAATATCATTTCCGCCAGGAGCTCCTAAATACAATCCACCACCCTTTGATTGATGGTGTCCGGTAGCGTAATTACCGAAAATGAAATTGTTATATATCTTGATATTGTAATATCCACCAAAGATCAATCCACCTCCTTTTAAGGCTTGGTTATGGCATATAGAATTATTAATTATTTCCATGTTAGAATTTTTGCAAAACAAAGCACCACCATTAATGATTGCATAGCAATTTGAAATAATGCAATTAGATATACTTACATAGTGAT
>JAUWGC010000002.1 GCA_030606625.1 Bacteroidales bacterium
CAAAATGAGGGTTGGGACGGAACCATTGAAAATGAAATCGTTCCGATTGGTGTCTATGTATGGACTTTATCTTTTAAAGTGGCATTATACAATAGCATTACTGTTCAAACGAAAAAGGGTGTTGTTATTGTAATTCGGTAATGTTTGATTTTAAGCTGAAAAATGAACACCCCCGAAGCAGAGCTTATCGGGGTATCAAAAGGAATTTTCAAAATTGTCTTAAAATTGACACAGAGAATCCCGCATGTTTTCTGGCAACCATTGATGGTGAGCAACCATGTGTGTGCCGGGAAATTATTTCTTAAGAAACAAGTCGCTGGAGGCCCGGTGAAGAACCTTACTCATCAACTTTTACAATTTTTAAAACACGGTTTTCCTTTCCCGCCCAAATCCTGATAAAATAAACCCCGGTTGCTAATCCTGAAGTATCTAATGAAACACCGTGTTCTCCACGCTCCTTCTCTTGACTTACAAGCGTTGTAACCAACTTCCCATGAATATCGAAAATCTTCACAGATACATATCTTACGTCTGATATCTGATATCTGATTTCTGATATTCCTGAGGCAGGATTAGGCATACAGGAAATGTTAATACTATTTTCGGTTTTTACTTCCGGTATTTCCGGAACATCAACCATTCCTCCTGTATATGTTTTGAAAATGGTTGCATTGGCACCCAGGACCAAACCTTCGTCAGGTGTAAAGAAACAAAGAGTAAGCATATCGGAAGTACAGGGCGAGAGGATCGGGGCCCATGATTCACCACCATCATCCGACTTCAGGATGCTGATTTCATTTCCGGTTCCGGTGATGTATCCTGTTTCAGGATTGGGAAAATCAACATAGGTAAAATTTATAGATCCGGATACACCACTGGGAATTTCTTCCCAGGTGTTCCCTCCATCAGTGGTTTTCAGGATCAGGTTATATCCTACGGCAAATCCTGTGAGGCCATTGATGAAATGGATGTGGTTTAAAGTCCTGTCTGGAAAAGATAATATTTCATACCAATGCTCACCACGGTCTGTAGTCATTAAAACTTTTCCTAAATCGGTATATGAGCCACAAACGGCAAAACCCTTAGATTCGTTGATAAACTCCATGTCATGGATGCCAAAATACTCATTGGGCTCCATAATTTGTACACGGTACCAGTTCTCCCCACCATCCATTGATTTATAAATTGATGCGGTGTCATAGTAATTAATTTGTCCTCCAACAAATCCGGTTAAGGAATCTATGAACCACAGGCATTGCGGAAAGAATTCATCATAAGTAATAAAATGATATGACCAGGTTTCGCCTCCGTCGAAAGTCCGGCAAACCTCTGAACAATACTCAGGTCCACATATAAAACCATAATTATTTGTCAGGAAATGAACAGAGCTTATCATCCAGTAATGAGTAATTCTATACCATGTATTTCCGTAATCAGTGGATTTTAAAACAAACCCACCCACCATATAATATCCACCCGCATAAATAATACTATCGGATATTAATTGAGCATCCATAAAGTTAACCCTTGGAGCAAGATTGGTAAATGCCGTGTCCCAGTTTGTTCCCCAATCATAACTTTTAAAAATCTGGCCTTGCCCTCCCACAATAAACCCTGTTCCTGTTTCCGACATACATATTCCTTTCAAGAACCAATCTCCGATATTGTTTGGATATCCCTGCCAGGATTCACCGCCATCAGTTGTCCTTAATAAATTATTTGAATACCAAACCACAGGTCCTAAAGAAAAACCTGTATCAGCATTAGGAAAGCAAAAATATTTCGAATAATTTGAATTACTAAGATTTACCTGATACCAGGATGTGCCCCCATCGATAGTTTTCAGGATATAATGATATGTATATCCTCCCTGATGCGCATCTCCCCCAAGAAAACCCGTATCCTGGTTAATAAAAAAGATATCATTCACATAAAAATTTTCAATAACCGGCTTAACCCGCACTGTATCCCAATTATTGCCTCCATCATCGGTTTGCAAATATTTGTCATAGAGATATCCTGTTATGAAACCCTTATACTGGTTAGCGAAACAAATTTGCAGGAGATCATTGTTTGTGCCTGAGTTCACAGTGTCCCATGTTTGACCACCATCCATGGTTTTTGATACCAGCCCATAGTTTCCTATGCTAAAACCATTCAGTGGACCTGTAAAAGCGATGTCATTAAGGTCATGGCCCGGATCGGGGGAAATATCCGTCCAGGAAAGTCCTCCGTTGGTTGTTTTAACAATGGTAGTTTTTTTGCCGCAGGCATAACCTGTATTCGCATCGACAAAGTGAACGGCATACAGGTCTCTGCTCTTGTATATCCCACCTGGTGAATAAATGATATGCCAATAGTCGCCATAATCATCAGTATACAGAATGGTTGCATTCGAGCCAACGGACATGATCCTGTTCGTACCCGGAATAAACGTAATATCATTAAGGGAACTTTCAACGGGCAAGGGATGCATCCTTTCCCAGGCGGGGGTTTGGCCAGGCGAAAGGTAATGGCAATTAACTGCCAGGATGATAAAGAATAATCTAACGAAGTTGTTTCTCATAAGAATTAAGGATCCCGGAATATTTTATAAAGATAAAAATAAACCCCGAGCTACGCACGGGGCTAATGATTTACGCACCTATACAATCACGACAGGTGGCCAGCAATAGTCCCATCCGGTCGCGTGCATTGAGCTTCCAGTTTTTTTCAGCGATATCCAGGAGCCAGCCTTCCGGAATAAGTCCATCGAAAAAAGGGAAAAGTACTTGTCCGTGAAATGCATCCTTTTGCAAAGGAAGTGTTAAACTCACTGGTTCAGCATCAGGTTCTGCAAGGTATTCTTTACGGTATTGAAAATGATAACCATGCTCATCTTCTGATAAAATACCCGCCCATGTATCATGTATATTGACTTTTGCTGCTCTCATCAATCAATTTTTTTCTGTCCATGGGCACCGGTCCCAATTCAAATCCAAATAGTACCAATACCTAATTTACCTTGTCCATTTGAATGGAAGCTTTACCCCGTTCCAGTTCACGTATAAAACGTAAACCTACACCAGCCTTGAAGGCAAGATCTTCCTGGGTCATGGATAGTAGCTTTCGTTTTTCTTTTATAAATTGATAAAGATTCTGATAATTCATAATAATTATATACCCTTACGGGTACAAAATACAGAACAAGACATCGGTTTGTACCTTTACGGGTATGCTATCGAGGGATATTTCCAGATCCATCCGGGTTTATAGCTATAACATTCATTGTGTCTTGATTATCTTTTGCGTATGTAAAAGGTCTTCTCCGAGGATTTCAATAAAATAGAGGCCGGGTTTAAGGGCAGTGAGGTTTATTTGTTCCGATGACTTTCCATTCAATGTTCCCGATGTGATTTTGGAACCTTTTAAGTCAAAAATATTAAATTCAATAAGTTGACACTCAGGTGCTTCTATGATTAAGTTATCCTTAAAGGGATTTGGATAAACGGACATTTCTCCTGCCAATGGATTGTTCAAACTTGCCAGGTTGCGTATTTCCGTGAAACAAAATGAAGAGTTTCCAAGCCCGGATCCTGAGAAATAGATAGATGCTAATTCATTATACACTTCGTTGACTATGTCATATTCGAAGAGAATCCCATTCCATGAATTGGATGCAATACCATAAAAATTCCCATTAGAAGCTTGCATTATTTTTCCTTTAGCAAAATAGTCTGAAACGGAAAATTCAAAATGATGTTTTATTACACAAAGACCTGTTTCTGTATCATATTCAAACAGTATTCCTTGGCCATTATCTCCTCCTTTTGCGGTTAAACCGTATATTTTATTATTGTTGGCGCATGTTACTATGCCACGATTACTAACTTCACCGAACTGAGTTAATTCGAATACATGATTAAATTGATCATTAACAGGATTAAATTCAAAAATATATTCCGGGTCCGGCCCACCACATTTAAAATATCTTTCTACTCCATAGAGATTGCCGTTATCAGCTAATGCCAGGTTTTTGTAATTACCGAGGGCCAATTTGAAATCATGTACTGATTGAATGGTGTTGTTTTGGGGAATGAACCTGTAAATACCTCCACCATGATATGCGCCTCCATTAACAGTTCTGCCATAATAGTTACCATCAGGGCACAGAATTAATTCACCTGTAGGGTAACTTCCGGTAATATCATAATCAAATTCTGCAACAATGTTAAAATTATATGCGTCAGGATCGAAAACAAAAATGTACCCGTATTTGTTTTCTCCACCCATGGAATTGGTTCCTAAAATCTGTCCCTCAGGAGTTAGTACCAAACTGAAATAACCACCACCCTTCTCAAAATCAATTATTGGAGTATATATATTTGTAATGGGGTCCAATTTAAAGAGTACACCGTTGTCAAATTGGCCCCCTCCAATTGTTGTCCCGTAAAATTTGCCATTTTTTGCTTCAGTTAAACAGGAGAAAGGAAACCTGCCTCTGAGGCAGCTACCAAATTTCATCCTGTTGGTATATTTTTTTGAAAATATATCGAACTCGAATAATTGATGGTTTCTCGTTCCATATAGTTTCCCTTCGGTTGCTTGCATAAGGCTCCCTTTAATGGTTTTATCGCTAAAGTGGATATGAGAAATAATACTATCATTTGAGGGATTGTATTCAAACAAACATCCCCCACCCTTTTCTCCACCATAGGATGTCAGGCCATATATTCTTCCATCAGATGCCAGCAATAAGCTTCCTCCCGGATTGGAGCCGTTGACGGAGTCATTTAAGTCTATTATTTTCTCAAAGGTCTTATTGAATATATTAAAGCGAAAAAGAACCCCATGGTTAAAGTATCCTCCTTCAAAGGTGAGTCCCAGTAAATTTCCTTTAGAAGTATGTATCAATTTCCCTTTGGGAAGGGCTCCGTTGACCCCGTCAAAATCAAAAAGTTTTGTAATGATCAAACTTGAAGGGTTAAAACTATATATAACTCCCTTTCCATAATCGCCACCTTCACTCGTCATTCCGTAAAATAACCCGTCGGGCCCCTCTATTAACCCATCTTCCGGATATCTTCCATTATTGACATTAAATTTTGCCAATACTGTATACTCAAAGCTTTCAGGATTGAGTGAGAAAATAGTTCCGGCATTTTGTCCACCGTTGTTTGTTATTCCGTACAGGAGTCCGTCACTTGCCTTCAACAGGCTTCCCATAGGATGCTTCCCGTCAGAAAACCCCTGGAAACGATATAGTTCAAGGAACTCACCATTTTGAATGTTGTATTCAAAAATAAAACCTTTATTATTGTCCCCTGCAAATTGACTGGTGCCATATATCTTACCATTCAGTGCTTGCGTTAATCCTGTCCGGGGGAAACTGCTATATCCGCCTTCAAATTTATACTTTGCATCATACGTGCTATTAAAAGGGTCAAATTCAAAGATATAATAATAGTTACCATAGATATTGCAATTGGAGACCAATCCGTATAGGTTTCCGTTGTCAGCCTGTAATAGCCTGATGCAGCCCGGCACGATACCTGCATCAATTTCAAAGGAAAATATATCCTTCATATTACTTGTGTTAACGTCAACTGTAAATATTTTGCCATGATTGTTAGTCCCTCCATGGGTACTAATCCCATAAAGGATTGGCTGACCATTCATAACAACAACGATAATCAATGAAATCAGAAGAAGTAATTCTTTTTTCATAATTTCCTGTATTTAAGTGTGTTCTTTTAAAACTGCTTTATCAATTATAAATGAGTATGTAATTTATATGGATAAATCAATTTGCTATGCTTTTTCTTTTATATATAAAATTAATTTTACTACTAAATCGTATCTAATATATGTAACTATTGAATTTAAAACAAGAATTTTAAAGTAATCGGCAGTATTCAATCAGTTAACGGTGTGAATATATTTGACAAAAAACTATATTCAGCCATGGTGGAACCTAATTGTAATTTTTTAATTCCTTATCAGGATTAAAATGAATAACAGTACAGCCAAATCAAGGCTGCTCAATATTGGCAAATTGAATATGCTTTCCTTCGGAAGCCATATGCCCAACAATATTGGCATCTGTTTTGGCTTGCTGCCCATTAGCCATAATGATAATTGCAAAAATAGATATATAGATACATAGTAATCGTTTCATCGGATTACATTTTATCAATTCAAGATGTAGAAATTTGAAAATAGAAATTAGAAATTAAGTCACCATCCGAATTTCTAATTTCTAATTTCATTTTATAATCAGTATATAAAATGAATACTAAATAATTTGAATGACGATATCTCATATAATTGATACCGGAAATTCTCCAATGTATATGAGAGTGATGAAACCAAGGTAAAACCCAGTAACTATATAAAGAAACTGTGCTTGTTGGATTATCTAAAACTCTGCCGGGGTATGTTTGTGAGTTTTAAATGGCTTTGGTGCTTCAGAAACTACTTTTTCCTTCCCAGCAATGCGTACAAACCCTTTCCCTGGGCAGGCCGATGGCTTCGATGAGATCTTCCAGTTTCTGGTACTGCAGTGTTGTTACACCGATTCTTTTCCTGATATTTTCGACCATGGCATGGTAACGATCGGTCCCGGGGGTGGCATATTCTTCCAGGTGCTTGTCTTCTACCCCTTCAAGGTCTTTAATGGTTTTCCGGCCGGCCAGGTCGAGTGTAGATCTTGACCTGGAAAAGTTTAGAAACTCGCAGGGGTAGATCAGGGTCGGGCAGGCCAGCCTCACATGGACTTCAGCAGCTCCATATTCGAATAGTATAGTGACATTTTCCTTGAACTGTGTTCCCCGCACGATGGAGTCATCGCAGAAAACGATTCTTTTTCCTTCGATCACCGACCTGACAGGGATCAGTTTCATTTTAGCAACCAAATCACGCATCTCCTGGTTCTGGGGCATAAAGCTTCTGGGCCAGGTGGGTGTATATTTCACATAGGCCCTTTTGTAGGGGATATGTTTTTCATTGGAATAACCGATAGCATGGGCAATCCCTGAATCCGGGATCCCGGAAACATAATCCACCTCCGCCCTGTCATTCCTGGCCAGAGCGGCACCACAACGGTAACGGCATCCCTCTACGTTAATCCCTTCATAGCAGGAACTGGGATATCCGTAATAAACCCAAAGGAAAGCACAGATCTGCATTTTGGCATATGGTTCCTTGCGTTGCTCATATCCTTCGGCAGTGGCAAAAATTATCTCTCCCGGGCCAAGATCCTTCTCGATGGTAAAGTCAAGATTGGAAAAAGCAGTTGTTTCAGAAGTAAAGGCATAAGCCCCATCTTTTTTCCCCAGGATGACGGGTGTCCTGCCCACTTTATCACGGGCACCGTATATGCCATCCCTCGTAAGGATAAGCATGGAACAAGAGCCCTTTACCATGTCATAAACATGTTCAATGCCTTTCTCAAACGACTCTTCTTCTGCTATCAGCGTGGCAACAAGCTCAGTTGAATTTGTACCTTCCGGGCTTATTTCGGAAAAATGCCGGTGTAGACTCAGTGCCCTTTCCGTCAGGTCCTCAAGGTTGACAATTTTTCCAACAGTGACGATGGCAAAATCGCCCAGGTGGGAATGTACGATTATGGGCTGCGACTCGAAGTCGCTGATCACCCCTATGCCACTCTTTCCATGAAATTCATTGAGCTCCGATTCGAACTTCGTCCTGAAATAGGAGTTTTCCAGGTTATGTATCCCCCTTTTGAACCCCTGCCCGTTAATCACAGCCATGCCACCGCGCCTGGTCCCAAGATGAGAATGATAATCTGTTCCGTAATAAAGGTCACTGACGCAATCTGTCTTTGAAATTGTACCAAAAATACCGCCCATAGTTTTTTGTTTTAAAACTAAGGCTTTTATCCGGATAAAATCAGTATGTTAATAAAATGTTTAAAATTTTTTGGAAAAATCATGGCAAGTCAAAGTGAAGAGTGACAATGTAAAAATGAAGAGATGTTATTTCTTTCTCTTTTTGTGGAAATATCTCTTACCGCCCGACCGGGGGGCTTTACCCGGATTATATCCGGGGGCCTGTCCAAGTTGTGCCGGTAATCTGAGTTTCATTACCGATTCTCCCAACAATCTTTCTATATCGGAAAACTTGCGTTGTTCTTTTTCATTGATGAAAGTGATGGCCACTCCTTCGGCAGTTGCCCTGGCCGTGCGCCCGATCCTGTGAATATAATCCTCGGCATCATTGGGAACATCATAATTGATGACCAGGTCAATGTCTTCAATGTCTATTCCACGCGATAAAACATCCGTTGCCACAAGGATATTTGCTTTCCTGCTCCTGAAATCCCGTAACACTTTTTCCCGATCAGACTGCTCCAGGTCCGAATGGATCTCTTGGCTTATTATTCCTGTTTTTCTTAGCTCTTTGTTAAGTTGCTTCACGCTGCTTTTGGTAGAGCAAAAAATAAGTATGCTGCGAAGTTGTTTCCCCTCGAGCAAGTATTTCACCAGGGATACTTTCTGGGCATCATACAGGACATAGGCCACCTGAAGTACTTTTTCAACCGGTTTGGATATGGCAATACTAATCTCTTCCGGGTCATGCAGCACTTTCTTTGCCATTTCGCGTATCTTGGCCGGCATAGTAGCGGCAAAGAGGAGGTTTTGCCTTTTGGCAGGCAGGTTTGATATGATCCTCATGATATCTTCATAGAAGCCCATATCAAGCATACGGTCAGCTTCATCGAGGATCAGGTATTGCAAAGCCGACACCTTGACATAGCCCATGTTCAGGTGGGCAAGTAATCGGCCTGGTGTCCCAATAATGATATCGGCACCTTCCGATAAGGCGATCTTTTCCTTTGTGAAAGATGTACCGTCAGTACCTCCGTAAACAGCAATGGAACTGACAGGTGTATAATATGAAAGTCCTTCCAGCTGCTGGTCTATCTGCATGGCCAGTTCGCGTGTAGGAACGATGACCAGTGCCTGTATATGTCCCTCCTGACCGGAGTTGATGATCTTATGAATTACGGGAAGCAGGAAAGCTGCCGTCTTTCCCGTGCCTGTCTGTGCAATAGCTATAATGTCTTTCCCTTCCAGTATGGTAGGGATGGCTTTCTCCTGTATAGGTGTCGCATCTTCAAAGCCGAAAGATTCTATGCCTTCCAGCAGATGGTTATCAAGGTTAAATTCTTTGAAATTCAAATCAATTGCTTCAAATGTGTGTGAAGGTCATTACAACGATAAAAGTAATATAATTCACGAAAAAGATGATCACACCCATCACCAGGGCACTGGCCAGAAAATTCGCATCTATTTCGAAATGATGATCTTTTGCGAGAACATCTGCTTTCCGGCAGGTACACGTAGTAGATACAACCTGCTCTATAGCGGGGCAGGCTTTTTTGATTTACGATACACGATCTCCGATATACGATATACGATTTGATTTTCGATTCACGATTCACGAACAAGCGACATTTTGCAACGGCAACGGCAATCAGCTATTAGCAATCTGGTCACAGGTCACTGACCATGATTTTTATCATTTGTATTTATCTGAACATAATTATTTTTCATATTTTCGTATACTCAAGCGTATAGCTCCTGTCAAACTTACTGGAAAAATATATTTATGCATATTTTACCGGAGAAATTCAGCGATATGACTTTAATAGTTTCCCGGGAGAAGAGGGTGTTTTTATTATTATCCCTGATTGTCTGGGTATATATTTGGTTAAGGGGCGTGAATGTCCCGATCACTATTGATGAAATGGCTACGTTTCTCATGTACGTTCAAACCAATCGCTTTATACCGCCGGATATTATGTGGGACGCCAACAATCACTTTCTAAACTCTTTTTTATCTCTGTTGAGCTACCGCCTTTTTGGTTTTTCGGAACTTTCATTACGCTTGCCAAACATCCTGATAGCACCGGTTTATTTTTACTTTGTATATAAGATTGCAAATAGGATTAATCACCTGATACCCCGTTGGGCTTTCCTGCTGGCAATGATAGGAACACAATTCATCATCGAGTTTTTCGGTTACACAAGAGGGTATGGCCTATCTCTGGCGTTTCTTACAGGCGCTCTTTACTTTTTATTATCTACATGGCAAAAGTACCGGTATTCATTTTTCAATTTAACCATTTTATTCATGGTCCTGGCTGTTTTGGCCAACCTTACACTGATTCCCACCGCCCTGATGGTATTCATTCTACTGGTTCTCAGCCCTTCTTCCGATTCTGTTGAATCTAATAAAAGACGAAGGTTACTTATACGGACTGGTGTGATGGTTATAGCTGTGATGGTTATAGTACTTCTCGCGATTTACTCGTTCAAGCTGCAAAACCTTGGACGATTGTATTATGGAAGCGAGGACGGTTTCCTGACAGTCACTGTGATGACCCTGGCAAAAATGGTTGGGTATGAGGCAGGCTTATTATTCGGAGCATTTTTTATCCTGGCTTTTATCACAATAATAGCCGGGGCTATCCGGCTTCTGTTTCTCACGAGGGATCAGGGGCTTAGGAGATTTTGCGATTTCCGGTTACTTTTTCCTGTCCTTCTTATTGGAAACATCATAGCCTCCTTGTTATTAAACCAGCTCTGGAATGTAAATTTTCAGGAAGACAGGGCTGCTTTATATATGCTGCCGTTGTTTTTTGGTTCGTTATGTATTGTAATGGATGCCCAGGAAGGCAGGAGAAAATACCTTTGGCAGTATGCAACTCTTCCCTTGTACCTGATTCCCATAATAGGCATATTTCATGTAAGCCTTTATTCCACAGTATATGGCTATAACCAGATGGTGCCGCGACAATTCACCAAAACGATCATTAGCGTAATGAATCAAAGGGAAATACCTCCTACCGTTGGAGGTTACCAGACACGCAGACAGCCCTGGGCATTCTATAATCGCATGGAAGGAGGTTTGTTGAATCCGTTATTCGCAAGTGATTACCCTAACTATTATACTGATTATATGATAATTAATGAGGATGAATTTTCCGACTTCCACAATACTCACGAGATCGTAAGTTCGGTTGACAAGCTCCCGCTCCTGTTAATTAAAAGGAAAACAGAGCTTAATAAATTGCTATTGATAAGGAAAACACATATTGAAACACCTGAAAGGCTGGAATATGAATACTATAATCTGTTAGAAGCCGGTGTTGACACCTTGATTGGCAAAACAATATACATTTCACTCGAATTCACAGTAGAAGGCAGCGGAACGCCTTTCGAAGGAGTATTTGTAGCATCAGTTTTCGACAGTACCCGGCAAACACTCCGTTACGAGGCAACAGATCTTGATCAGCTTAAACCAACATGGACACACGAAGAAGGAAATTTCAGGCATGCCATGCTTATCCCCTCCTTACCGGAAAAATCAAATACACTCATCATATATTTCTGGAACAAGAGAAAAACCGGATATTCATTAAACAACGGAACAATAGAGGTTTTTTGCGTATCGGAAAACTGAATGAAACCTGTGAAGAAGTCGACAGTCGACAGTCGACAGTCGACCAGCATTCTGGTCACTGATCACTCGTCACTGGTCACTTCCTAATTAATATTATCTTCCCCATTCCAACCAGTTCTCCTGCCTGAATTCTATAGTAGTAAATTCCTGCCGGTAATGCATCAGCGTCCCATTGTATTTGATGCCTGCCTTTTGGCTGAGATTGTTGAATAAGTTCTTCGGCTTGCTGGCCATTTGAGTTGAATATTTGGATAGTGACGGCTGATTGCCTTTCGAGTTGGTATTCGATGGTTGTTGCGGAGGAAAAGGGATTGGGATATACAAGCAGTTCAGGTTGTTTCTGTTCAATATCTTCAATATCGACATGATCGGCCACTGTGATGTAATCGACCTTGATCTCGGTCTGACTGTTCGTCCCATCCGAAACAGTTAATTTCACTGTATATTTTCCTGGTTGTGAATAGAAAAACACCGGGTTTCTGACTGTCGCATCAACCGTATCGTTGTTGTCAAAATCCCACTCCCACGAGGTGATCAAACCCAGCGACAGATCCGTAAACTGGATTTGAGACAAAGGCTGAACATAAGTAGAATCGGCAATAAAATCAGCATCAATTCCATTATCACCCAGAATGGTAAATGATTTTGTGGTAATGGCCACAAGAGTATCCGCTCCTTCAACCAGCATGTATTTCAGGAAGCAGTTATTCGTAGAAATGGTTTGGGGAATTATCCATTGGTACCGTCCTGAATTTGGTGTGCCTGTGGTCAGTATTATCCATGGCCCGATACTACCCCGGAGTGAATAAGCAATCTTTACTTGTGCACCCGATGATTGCGGAACAGCACTGACCCAGTCAGTGAACTGTACCGAACCTTGCCTGAATACTTCTTTCCCTTTTGGGAAAACGGTTTTAATGCTTGACTGTAATAATGGCGTTGTTTCTTTAAAACATTTCAAATGGTTTTGGTCGTTGGGCCATGAGCCTTCTTTTTCCACCAGGGTCATGTCAGGAAACCCGTTACGGTCCACATCGCCTCCTGCCCTGAAAGCGGCGCAATTGCCATTGTTCGACGTTATAGTATTAAACACCTGTATCCATATTATAAGATCATTGTCATCCAATAAAACGCCACGCCATACCGTCAGCGTCGCATTTCCAAAGGCTGCGATATCCATAAAACCATCAGTATTGAAATCGCATAGCTGAACTTCCTGGTAATTTCCTGAGGATGGCAGGCTTCCGGAATTATCAACCCACAGGTTGTTGATCTCATCAAAAACCCAAACCATGATGCCACCATCCGGGTTAATATAAGCCAGGTCTTTACCACCGTCATTATTTACATCCTTCAGGTCGGGCCCGTACATGGGAAAAGAATATTGAGGGAGGTTATAATCTGCATTTGTGAAGTTGCCTGTACCATCGCCGAAAAATGCTATTCCAGCGTCGTGGGTTACAACAAAGTCGACATTGCCATCTTTGTTGATATCGCCGAACACAAAGCGCATATTGGAATTCCCGGGAAGGATGCCAAAACTCTGTATCCAGGTTCCATCGCCCTGGTTGATATAAATATGAAGTCCGGAGCCGGATCCGAATGAGTTGGTGCCGATATCAAGATCTCCATCATTGTCCACATCAGCAAAATCGGTTCCGAACAAGCCCCAGGTTTCACCGTTCGTGGCCAGGCCATCGTCCCAGGGTGTCCAGTTTACACCGCTGCCGTCGCCCAGAGCAACTTCAAGAAGCTGGTCGCCAAAGTCGGTTGACGAATAATTGTGATGCATTCCATATCCCACATCCCAATTACCATCATTATTTACATCGCCAATGGCTATTCCTCCATACCCAAAATTACCTGTCATTTGCACACTCCAGTTTCCAGCTCCGTCGCCAAACCAAACCATGATTCCATGCTCCT
This sequence comes from Bacteroidales bacterium, assembly GCA_030606625.1. GTDB lineage: Bacteria > Bacteroidota > Bacteroidia > Bacteroidales > B18-G4 > JAUWGC01. The sequence continues at coordinate 13,396 of JAUWGC010000002.1, forward strand.
GTGAATTGATATTCGGGCAGCCATGATCGCCGATAGAAAGAATATCTACAAACCCGTCCATGTCGATATCAGCAAATTCCAGCTCGGTCTTACCACTTTCCCATGAAGGATAGCTCATGCCGGTTGAACTTTCAATATATTGAAACGAACTTTCGTTTTGACTGTAAGATAACATGCAAAGAAGCAAAATGCCTGAGATTAAGTATATTTTTTTCATCTGTTTAGAATTTCTTATTAAAATCTTCATGATAGTCTCTCCAGCTGGCGCTTGTTTGTAACGAGCGCCTATTTCCTGCGGGTTTCCACTTCATACTATATTAAATAACACGACTCAATAAACACACAATTTCTGTGTATATCGTGTATCAGAAGTAATTATGCTGACAACGTAAATACCCGGAGAGAATTTTGAAACATCCACAATTTCCTTATCTGTTCGCATTTCGGAGTTGAACATAAGCTCTCCGTTTATATTTATTATTTGGAAAGTCGCAGAGGTTTGCTGTTCAGGGTATTCAATGAAAAGATTATCTTTCGCAGGGTTCGGGTATACCTTTAATCCTTCCACATCCAGAGAAGCTATACTTCCTGTATTTTCCACCTCAATAATAACTAAGCAGGTATCTGAGAGCCCTTCACCATCAAAAAGCTGATAAGTAAAAAAATCATCTCCATAAAAATCAATATCAGGGGTATATGAAAAAGACCCGTCGTAATGCAGATATACATCCCCATGAATTGCGCAATCTGTTATTCCCGCCACCATGGAGTTGCCGTCAATATCATAATCATTATGCATCACACCTACTTCTTCATCAATAAAAAGTGTAATATTTTGCTTTGTGGAGTATTCATCACAATATGCGATCGGTGGACTATTAAACACATAAAGGGACTCTTCGATAACGGCAACACATGCTTTTTCCACTTCTTTAATCTCAGTTACAAAATTCCATGGTTCCCAGGTAAAACGGGTGGAAGGTGTAACACTGTGATGATCATGGAATACTGATATTGAAATACCATCAGAGATCGTATCTTCCGTTTCAAATGTATCCCTGTTATCATTCATAACCTTTAAATGGCTGGGATCGACAAATTGGATCAAGGACCATGGCAGACGGATATCGATTGAATCAATACCAATGACTACGGCGTCTGTGCTGGAAGGTGGCCAATCAAACCGCCGCACTTTCAAATCACCTATGTATTGAATCTCAAAGTCCGGATCACTGTTTTTCCACCGGACGATATCCCAGGGTGCACCATTAGAAGGTATGGAATGATATAACTGGTCGGGGCCTGATATTCCATGCCAGATGCCAAAAAGGTCATATGCCCGGGTTACATAAAGCTCTGCGGAATAACTGGTGATCCTCAATGCAAATTCAGCCCTGTTAACTACTTGATCCCCCGTTGGTAAAATAGACTCTCCCAGATCTGCAGCATATGTATCTATGGATATCCATATTGTATCCATATCATTCATCTCTTCGCTGAACATCAATTGAAAATGGAAAAAGTCATAATCCCCGGCAGCATATATTTCCGTAACCGGGCAGGTATCCGGGAATGTATCCCAAAGTTGATATTCAAGAGCTTCTTTTCTGAAAGCAATCATTCCGAAATTTTGTTCTGCTCCGGTCACATTATGCCAAAGAACCCTGCTTTCAATATTATAATCAATGGGGTCGGTTATCCAGGTACGTTTAAACCATTCATCTATCCAGGCAAATTGTATCCCGCCACCACAGCCAACATCCTGAATATTATGGAGCAAGCGGATATAATTCAACCCTTGTTGTTTTTCATCGAAGCCTCCATGATTCATCCCACTTTGTGCATAATGAGCAACACCCCAGCTTGAAGGCGTGCCGTACTCTGCGATGATCAGCGGAAAACGGTAGTAATGGTTTTTTAAATCCGTTATGTATCCAAGATAACTATTTGGTCCCAGATAGTCGAAATATGTTTGATATTCGGGGTCTAAACTAACGAAGTCCGGATAATAGGGATAACTGTGATAGCTTGCAAAATATCCTGCAGGTGCATTTGTAAACTCCAGATTTGCCAAGTCAATGGAGGCTGTGTCTTCATCGGGAAAAAGCCCATAAGGATGTTTAATAGGATCAAGTGTAGGCCAGCTGGAAAAGCTTACAGGCCGCTCGGTTTGATATTGAGATCTTTCATAAATGATCAGCTTTTCAATCCTCTCAGTAATCCAGGTTTCAGCCGGGTTACCTGAAGGTAAGGAAAAAACTTGTCCGAAGTAAGAAGTATCATTTGAATGAAGTAAGTTTGTCTCTAATACTTCCTGAGGGGATAATTCCCTGCCTATGATATAAGCCATTACCCATTTCGAGACATCTGTATCGTATACTCCGAAAGCTTTACCAAATCTTGGCTCAATCACCTTGTTCCCATGCATACAATCTATGGTTTCTTCAATTAGAAGATCGAATGTATCAGTCAGAAAATAAAGGTCTTCATCATAATTTTCAAGTGCTTCTTCGAGCCATACCCCCTGGAAGATGTGAATCGGGTCTTTGGGATGGGCAAGGTTAAACGAATCCAGTACTTCATAAAACCTTGGATAATGCAATGTATAAAGCCTGATCGTATTAAATCCTATTTCCCTGATCCTCTTGAGCCATCTGCTGTATTGTTCCCTTGTAGCAGCCAGTTGACCGGGGAAAGTACCTGGCACAGCAACCCCAAGATTTATTCCTTTTACAAATACAGGAGTATAATCCACTCCATTCCAGATAGTCAGGTTGTTCTCATTTATGGAAAAAGGAACAGCAGTATTTGAACTACAAAATAAGTCTTCTGTTTGCGCATTTGATAATGGCAAAATGAAAAGAAGATTAATAAAACATACAATGATTCGTAAAGATATTCTCATAACTAACTATAAACGGTTATTCATTTGTTAAAAGTATATAATAATAATTAATTTTATGCATCAAATAACAAATTAAATATGCTACTTGCATGATTTTAAATAACCTTGTTCTTTTTTGTTCGTATAATCCTCAAAATTATTTGATTAGGATTTCGATTCTTCGAAACCTGTTCAATTAGCTTAAACAATTAGAGTTAAATCTCTATCGCACGATAAGTTGTAATCTTCGAATTGCAGCGGGGAGCGGTATAATTTTTAAAGAGAAATATCAATGAATACATTAATGGTGTTAGTTGCTGAAGCTGATCCATTGGATCGTTGGAAAATTGGAGCGGATCTTGAAAAACTGGGGTTGTCCTGCGAATTTATTCAGATTGAAGATGAATCCCTCGAAGTAATTCAAGATAAACATTTCGATATGATCCTTGTGGATACTGATGCCACCAAGGTGGATGTCAGTTATATACTCAATAAATTAAAAGATGGGACTAATCAGCCTCTCAAAAAAATACCTGTTTTTGCCTTGACGGCTGATAAAGACGAAGATCATTTAAACAACTTGAAGGAAAAAGGATTTAATGATTTTCTTTTCAAACCATTTGACATTGATGAGCTGAAGTCCAAAATAGCCGGCATCTTTCCTCAGATTACTCATTTATCGGGTGATACAAAGGATGAAGATCAAAAACCTGAAATGTCTGAAGGGACTGTTTATAGCCTGGATTATCTTGAAGAATATGCAAATGGTGATATGGATTTTGTTCATGAAATGGTTCAATTATTTATTGATGAAACACCTAAAGTTATCAAGGAGTTATTGAAATTCTACAACAAAGGTGACTGGGATAATGTAAGAATGGAAGCCCATAAATTTAGTCCTCAGTTGGCAATTATGGGACTATATGGTGGTGTTTCCCTTCTTGAAGAGATCGAAAGAAATGCTAAAACCGGAAAAAACCTTCAAGAAATTCCTGAGTTTATCCATGGTGTGGAAAAAATTTGTCTGACTGCCATCCAAAAAATGAAATCGGATCTGGTTGATAAGAACAAAAAGATTATCAGGGTTCTGGTATGTGAAGATGACCACATGATGTTGAAATTGATTGAGCATAAAATGGCAAGTGAAGGTTATGAAATCATTCTGGCTAAAGATGGTAAGAATGCATCCGAACTCTTAAAGAAAAATGATTACGATCTCATTGTTACTGATTTATTGATGCCCTATATGACAGGCTTAGAGCTAATTACACTTGTTCGTTCAAAACTGTCAAAAAACATACCGATTATCGTACTATCAAGAATTGGCTTGGAAAACACTGTTCTAAAGGCTTTTGAGTTGGGTGCAGATGATTATATTGTCAAGCCATTCAGTCCGAATGAATTATTAATAAGAGCAAAAAAATTACTCTCAAAGAAAAAGTAATGATACGGACAAATAACAGACGAATTTTTGCGACGGTATTTATCCTGGTGGTTTTTTTTATTACTCCTGATATAGCATTATCCCAGGAGAACATTCCACTCGATTCTCTCTTTTTAAAAGCAAGAGACCTGGCTTTCAATAATGAATATAAAGCAGCCAGGGACATATGTAATAACATTCTTTCCCAAAATGAACAATACTACGATGCACAAGTTCTTATCGGCAGAACACTCGCCTGGGAAGGAAATTTTGATACAGCACGGAGTGAGTTTAAGGAAGTGATCACAAAGAAACCAGGCTACCGGGATGCTGTAGATGCGTTGATCGATATGGAATCCTGGGCTGAAAAATTAGATTCAGCACTATATTATTGTGATTATGGCTTATCCTATTATCCGAATGATGAACAATTATTGGTAAAAAAAGCAAAGATCCAGATGATGATGGGAGAATTAAATTCATCCCAGCGAACTATTCTGCAGGTGCTTGATCGCAACCCATCCAATGAACAAGCCAATGAATTGCTTGAAAACATAAAAAGTGTCAATATTTTTAATTATGTTTCAATAGACTATGATTTTGAGTTTTATGAAACCCCATGGATCAGGAGATGGCATTTGTTATATTTTTCCTACTTCCGGCAAACATCAATAGGTTCGATTATTGGAAGAGTATATCTGGGTGATCTCGTCAAGCAAGAGGAAACGATATTTTCAAAAGAAACCGGTACTGCATTTGAGATTGAGGCTTACCCGATATTTACAAAGAAAAATTATGCATATATAAACTACATGTATTCGCCTAATGATCTTTTTCCTCGTCACCGGGCCGGCCTGGAAGATTACCAATTGTTACCGTGGACCCTGGAAGTTTCCCTTGGTGCAAGATATATGTATTTTAAAAACAAAAACGGCTCCAGTGATGATGTATTCATTCTCACAGGTTCTATTGCAAAATATTATAAGAATTATTGGTTTTCATTCCGGCCTTATATCACGCCTAAATCCAATGGCGTCAGTCAATCTTATCTCCTCAGAATAAGACGATATTTTAATACGGCAGACAATTTTATTCTCCTCGAGCTTGGAATAGGGAATTCACCGGACGATCCTCTTAACTATCTAGACGATCCAAACAATCCTGATATGTATAAACTACAGAGCTATAATATAAGAACTGGTGTTCAGTATCTTATTCTGCCCAGATTATTAACCCGGTTTGAACTGGGATATGAGTATCAGGAATCCATTATTAATGATAAATATCGCAATAATATTCTCACTAAGATCAGAATTGCGTATTACTTTTAATATCTAAAATCGGCGTTCCCCCGAAAAATCCCCGAATAAAACAGTAAAAGAATAAATTCGTCATAATATGAACCAGGCATAATCATAAATTGTGCATAACTAATTAATAAATTCCTCTACTCGTAAGTCTTCCTTAATATTATCATTTTGTATTTTAGGCCGTCCGTACTTTTGTGTGTTTGGCATTTTGTATGCATACATTAGCAGGAATGATATTGAAGTTATTATTGATCATAAGATAATCCGTTCATAACGGATGATTTGATGAAAAATTACCTGATTAGACACAGTATTATTTCGCTTTGCTTAATCATTCCGATAGCAATACGCTTTTTCTTTCCTGCAGGAATGATCGCTCAAAACGACCAGGGAGCCAAAGAAGAAACTGAATACAAGGTTCAGGTGATGGCAGTATGGAATGAGGCGTATTCTCCACTCCTCATTCAAACTCAATATGAATTAGACACCTTGGTCCGGGAGGATTATCATAAGGGCTGGTATAAATATTCAGTTGGGTCTTTTGAGGATTATTGTTCAGCAAGAAATTACAGGGAAAAATTGAGGCGAGATTACGGGGTGAAAGGAGCGTTTGTTGTATTTTTTTACAAAAACAAAAGAGTTACTACCATTGATTCTGCTGAATATTATGAGGAACAGGCAAAGAAAATTGCCTTGCAAAAATTACTGGCATCGTCCGATGAGCAAGTTCGGGATTCACTTCAGTTTGACACCATTATATACCCGAAAGATACAGCCCAGGATGTGTCACCTGTTGCAGGAAAGGTTGAAGATGTTGGGCCTGAAGAAGAATCCTCTATCAGAACCGGGAGTTTCAGGACAAGATTAATTAATTTTTTCCACCGCCAATTCCCGGTATCCATTTCAATATGGCTGGAAAAGATCGTTAATATAACTTATACCAAGTTAATTGCACTGATCTTTGTTATCCTCATAATATATTTACTCCTGAATGTTATACTTGTTTCTATTTTTGTTATTATCAATAATATTCGGCGCTCCATCAGGGAAAACAGACAAAAGAAACTCAGGGAACAATATCAGGGTAAACTAACGAATTTTTTATTAACTGATGAAAGAACTTTTAAGGAAGTAGTAAATCTGGCCAGGATACAGAAAAGGGAAAAACGTCAAATCCTGATTGGTGAGCTACTGAATCTTCAGTCCAATGTTTCCGGAGAGGCAAATAAAAAACTTAGTAACCTGTATTATGCACTTCAATTGGATAGAGATTCTTTAAAGAAGCTAAAACGACTCGACTGGATTATTAAAACAAAAGGACTAAAGGAAATATCCCAGATGGATGTAAAACGTGCAATTCCCCGAATAGATCGTTTTCTAAATGTGAAAAATGATGTGTTGCGCTCGGAAGCACAATTGGCTTTGGTACGGTTAAATGTAAATGATCCATTTTCATTTTTGGATCGTCTGACAAAATTTTTCACACAATGGGAACAACTCCATATCCATACCATAGTAAAAAGGCATAAAATAATTGTCCCTGATTTCAGCCGCTGGTTTGATTCTAAGAATGATTCCGTTGTCATTTTTGCGGTAAAAATGGCAACAATTTATTATCAGACACATTGTGCCAAAGACTTGGTTGAATTATTATCGCATCCCAACACAGCCGTGCGGAATATTGCTATCCAGTCGATCGGCCTGATGAGTTTGCAGGAATTAGATAAACAACTGATGCAGATTTACGCAGACGAAGATTACCAGAATAAATTGGCAATTATTAAGTCATTACAGCAGATACCTGATAGCAAGCAGATCGAATTTCTAACGGATGTAATATCCGAAAAGGACTTTAATTTGCAACTGGAAGCCGCCCGGGCTTTATATAATATGGGTAAAAGCGGAAGGGAGAGACTGAAAAAAATAGAGATGGAACTCAACGGGGACTTTAAAAAGATTATTAAGCATATCTCTGATAACAGGATTAACAAATGACAGTATCTGAAACTATAACATTTTTCATTGAGAAATTCATTCTATACTATGCAATCTGCATATTGTCCTTTTATGTTATACTTGCAGGGATATCGGTATTTGTCCTTAGAAAATATTTGCGGAGAAGAAAATTTGTGGATTACAACCTCATTCTATCTTCTCCTTTTGCTCCCTCCATTTCTATTATAGCACCGGCCTATAATGAATCAATTACTATTGAGGAGAATATCCGTGCACTTCTATCACTGTTTTATCATAATTTTGAGGTTATCGTGGTAAATGATGGGAGTACGGATAATTCCATGGAAAAATTAATTAAAACATATGAACTTATACCAGTTGATTTTGCTGTGAATTATAAGATCAAAACACAGGAAATCAAGTGTATCTATAAATCCCAAAACAAATCATTTAGTAACCTTATAGTTGTCGATAAAAAAAATGGGGGGAAGGCAGATGCATTGAATGCAGGAGTGAACATAGCAAAAAATGATTATGTTGTCTCTGTTGATGCCGACTCTATTCTGGCTTCAGACGCATTGTTGAAGCTGGCAAAACCTATACTTGAGGAGAAAAAAAAGAAAGTTATTGCAGCAGGAGGAGTAGTCCGGATTGCCAATTCATGTCAAATTGAGGGTGGACAAATATTAAAGGTGAATATACCACGAAAGCTTTTGCCCCGCTTCCAGGTGATCGAATATACCAGGTCGTTTCTGATGGGAAGGATGGCATGGAGCCAATTGAATGGATTGCTCATTATTTCAGGTGCCCTGGGAGTGTTTGATAAAAAAATACTTATTAATTGCGGCGGATACTTAATAACAACAGTTGGTGAGGATATGGAGCTGGTTGTGCGGATGCGAATGTATTTGGTGGAACAAAAGCAAAAATACAAGGTCGTGTACATCCCTGACCCGCTGTGCTGGACAGAAGTACCTGCAAATCTGGTGCAATTAGGCAGACAAAGGAACAGGTGGATTCGCGGAACAATTGATACCTTGAAACTGCACAGGAAACTATTCTTTAATCCGCGTTATGGCATCATGGGTATGGTGTCTTATCCTTATTGGTTCTTTTTCGAATGGTTGGCACCAATACTTGAGTTTCTTGGCATTCTTTATTTTATTATAATTGCCATACTTGGCATTCCCAACTGGTCATTCTTTTTTATCATGCTGGGATTTGTATACTTTTTCGCCGTTTCCTTTTCCACCTATGCTATCTTATATGAAGAACTAACTTTTCACCAATATGAGAAAAAGTCCGGTCTGTTCAAGTTGTTCATCACAGCATGGATAGAACCATTCATATACCATCCCTTGATATTATGGTGGTCTCTCAAGGCAAATTTTGATTATTTTATACTTAAAAAAACAGGTTGGGGATATCTTAAGAAGAAAGGATTTGTTGAAGGCAATAAAAGAAAGCCCCGGTAATCGCCAGGGGCATTTTTCGTCTCAGCTAGTATGTTACCAACTACCAGAAATGTATTTACATCCAGCACACAGATATCCTTAAACCCTGTACTTGGGAGTTGAGTTGAATCCTCTTGCCAGAGCCAGGTTTTACATCTTCCTATGCATGTAAAATGGTCCCGAAGAATCTGTTGCTTTTGCCAATAGCCAATAGAAGCATCTTTAAAAGAATATGATCATTATTTGAGTCTCTTTTGTATGCTACAACAGCAAAAATTATAAGGATAATCAGTGAATAATTACAAATATGCTTTTACATTATATTTGCCTTGGGGGTAATCGGTTTGAAAATTTTTTATCCTTCAGTTGACTGTTGAGCCAATTTTATATGTATATTTAACATATTCTTATCAAGATTATTAATATAGCTTGTATCATTATGAAAACACGATTATTAATACTCGGAATACTGATATCCTTCCAGGCTTCTGCCACCTGGCTGCCTTTTGGGCCTGAAGGCATCGTTGCTAACAATGTTTGTTTTGTCATCGACAACATGAACCATTGGGTAATCTGTCATGATGAGGGAATATGTATTTATGACCATGTTACCCAAACCTGGACCGACCATCCATCCGACCTGCCCGTACGGGATGCTTATTATCTGGACGGGGACAAGATCCTCGTGATCATGGGGAACGGCAGTTACTCCGACGGAATTTATGCGTTTAACCCGGCATCCAATCAGTATGAATTGATCAAATACCTTGAAAGCCCACAATTCATACACTTCAATGATACTAATCAACAATATTATGTTGGCTACCATCTCGGATTTGTCACTTCGCCGGATGGTTTCATCTGGACAACCATCGAGATATTCAACAACAAAAGTATTGTGGCCATGGATACTTATCAAAACCATTTTGTGGTTTCGGAAATGGATAACCAATATGGAATTTGGTATTCTGATGATTACGGCAGCACATGGGTAAAGTCTCTGACAGGCTCACCCATGATCAGTTGTTTGGGATTCGATTTTGCTGGTAAACTATATGGAATATATCCTGATGAAAGCTGGTCATCAGGATTATGGTCTTCCACAGATTACGGACAAATCTGGGAAGTCGAATTCTGGTCGATAAATATGAGTTGTGTTGGTTTTGACGCTATGGCAAGTGTTTTTGTAGGATGGGGATATAATCCCACAGGAACGGAGGAAGGCATTGCACTTTATATTCCTGAAGATGATTCGCTTCGCTTTTTGAATGAAGGTTTGCCAAACCTGATCGTCAATAAGATAACACACGATCCCTGGATGAGCGCTATCGCCCTGTTTTGTTGTACTGAAAATGGTGTTTATGTAAGCTACGATTATGTTGGTGTTATTGAAAATAAGTATCCTGGAGAAATATGCCAGCTCAATATTATGCCTAACCCGGTTACAAAAACTGCTTTGGTAAATTACTTGTTACCGGAGCACACTAACCATGCAACCCTGCTGATCTGCCAGCAGGATGGAAAAACAATCTGGGAAAACCAGGTGGATCATCCGGAAGGCAGTCTGAAACTCGATTGTTCGGATTTCCCTTCGGGAATATATTATGTTATCCTGAGGGGGCGGAATTTCAGTACCTGTAAGAAGATGCTTGTACGATAGCTGTGAAATCATTAAACAAAAACCATTGATCCATGAAAAGATATCATCTATTTCTATTTTTTCTAATCTTCATTATATCCAATATTTCCGGACAGGTGAGGGTATACACTCCTGAATTAATTTTACCTGTGAATGGTGCTGAAGAACAAATGCCCAAAATGCTCTTAGATTGGAATGCCATCTCATCTACCGGAGGACTTCTTGTGTATGAAGTGGAATGGGACATTGATAATGGTTTTATCTATCCTGAAAATATAATTACTGATCTAACGGCATTTGAGGTTTCAGAACTCTATTTTGATACCATTTACTTTTGGCGTGTAAGAGCCATCGAAAATAATGACACTTCCGATTGGTCTGAAATATGGACCTTCCATACAGTAAAAAATATTGAACTGGATGCTCCCTCTAATGGTTCAACCAGGGATCCTTACTTAAAATTTGCCTGGGATCCAATTGAAGGTGTCAATTTTTACGATATCGTTTATGATACAGCGAATATTTACTGGAATGAGCAAAAAATCGACCCCGGTGGTGCCACTCTCAGGGACTTGTTCTATATTAATGATACGCTCGGGTGGATCATAGGAGATAATGGAACCATCCTGAAAAAATCAGGTAATCAATGGATTAGGGCTCAGGAAGAACTCACAAACAAAAATCTATATTCTTTTCATTTCGTTGATGATACATTCGGTATTGCAGTAGGAAATGAGGGGACCATTCTTTATTATTTCAATGGGATTTGGATGAAAGAAACTCAACAGGTGACCGAAAATAACCTGCGTGGGATTTATTGCTTATCCTGCAATAATGCCTGGGCAGTGGGAAAAAATGGCACTATCCTTCATTACAATGGTTTAGAATGGGTGCATGATTCAATACCTTGGCCGATACATAGTAATGACATATACATGATAAATGAGAATAATGGATTTATAGTTGGAGCTGGCCATATTCTTCATTGGAATGGCATTGAGTGGACCTTATTCCAGCAGATTGATTTTGAGCAATATAAATTGTTTTTTCTGAATGATTCCGTTGGATGGACATGCGGGAAAAAAGGAACAGTTTACAAATATAATGGAACTAACTGGGTGCTGGAACATACGTGTACTGCTTTAAACAGTCATTTTTATGATATTATGTTCATAGACGAGGATCATGGTTCTGCAGTGGGGAATAACAGCCGTCTTTATTTTTACAAGCAAGGTGAATGGATTCATATGGAAATGCCTGTAAAATACACCGACTTTTTTGCCTGTTGGCTTTTCACTGATGATTCTATCCATATTGTTGGTGAGGATGGAAAATTTATTTATAACGATACCACAACTTTTTCAATTCCGGATACCATTGTGATTAGTGGGGAACATGATTATCAATATATTGATTTGTTTCATTTTGGTACTCGATTTTATTGGAAAATGAGGGGGCAGCATAATAGAGATACTACGGTTTGGTCTGATACATGGTACTTTAAAATTATAAATACATTGGATCTAAATTATCCTCCTAATGGTGAACAATTGGAACATCTTTCAGTCGAACTTCTTCGCTGGGAAGGAATTTCTCACACTATTAATTACGAGGTACAGGTTGATGAAGATTCACTATTCATCTCACCTTTAAAATATTTTGAGGAATATAATAGCATAATGAATGTTCCATTAAATAAGTTAGGTCAAAAATATTACTGGCATGTCAGGGCCAACCATTATACTGATACTTCAGATTGGTCGGAAGTATGGAATTTTTCTACCCCTAATACGGTTAAACTTCGTCTTCCTGAGAATGGTGCATCTGATGTTGCCTTAAGGCCAAATCTTTCATGGAAGCATATTGAAACTGTTGATTATTATGAAGTCTGGTATGATAGCGATCCTTCCATGCTGAATTGTGGGAAACAACTAATTGACGGCTTAGTCAATGCATATATGATCCATCCGGATCTTGAAAATGAGCAAACCTATTATTGGCAAGTCCGTGCTATTTTCAATGCAGATACATCAGATTGGAGTGAAATTTGGTCATTTACAACTTTATCTCCTCAAGGGGTAAGCATAATGCCACAGGATGCCATATTGATTTATCCCAACCCGGCTAAAGATCATATATTGATTAAACTGAAAACAACAACTCCCGTGAAAACAAAGATCCGGGTTATGGATATTACAGGAAAAGAATTTCTAAAACAGTATGCACTTTTTGATCAAAGATCTGATGTTCAGTATATAGATATTAAAGAATTAGGCGAAGGTATTTATATCATCCATATTTCATCCGAATATTTTACTATATCCAGGAAAATTTCCATTATCAGATAAACAAAGCAAATGATTTCATCAACCACATGCTATGTGGAGTAATTAATTGCTTGCACGGGGTTTTTCGTTATCTGTCAGAATCAATCCGACTTTTGGAATACACTCGATCTTCACGCTGGGATCATCATTGAGGTATCTTCTTAATTTAGAAATAAAAACATCCAGGCTTCTTCCAATAAAATAATCATCATCTCCCCAGACCGACATTAAAAGATCTTCTCTTCTGACAATATTGTTTTTTGATATGCAAAGAAACCTTAATATATTACTTTCTTTGGATGTTAATCTTCTGGAATTCCCTTTTGAACTTAATAATTGGTTTTTGTAATTAAAGCTGTAATGTCCTATTTTAAATGTTGAATCGGCATTGCCTGAATTAAATCCTTTTGTTCTTTTCAATATTGCTTTAATACGGTAGAGAAGCTCTTCCTCATCAAAAGGTTTTGTTATATAATCATCAACTCCAATTTTGAAACCTTTGATTTTATCTTCTTTTAAAGATTTTGCAGTCAGGAATATAACCGGAATTTTTTCATTTAGTTTTTTGATGCGGGCAGCCAGGGTCACGCCATCCATACTTGGAAGCATGATGTCAAGTATACAAAAGTCAAAGTGGTTATTCTTAAATGCGTTATAACCTCCTTCGCCGTCCCTGAAAAGCTTAACATCAAAGCCGTTAAACTGGAGAAACTCCAGCAGGAGAAAACCCAGATTGATATCATCTTCAACCAGCAGGATATTGTATCTGTTAAGTTTCACAATTTGTTAATTAATCTGTGATAACGGAAAACTGATTTTAATTGTTGTTCCTTTATCAGGTTTACTGCTGACTTTTATTTTCCCTCCGGCAGACTCAACAACTATCCTGACATAGGGTAATCCTAATCCATATCCTTTGACATCATGAACATTGCCGGTAGGCACACGATAGTACTTTTCAAATATGTTTTGCAGGTGCTCTTTGCTAATTCCTATACCATTATCTGTAAAGGTTACGTATAGATGCGAATTATCACTGTTTGTCCTGACCAGTATTTCGGGAGGTTTCACAGTATATTTCATTGCATTATCCAGGATATTATCAATGGCATTCATCATGTGAAATTCAATCCCCTGAATAGTGAATTGAGTAGCTTCCAATTCCATTTTAATATTACCTCCTCTTTCCGTCACCTGGTCTTCCATCGACTTTAATGATTTAATAATAACCGCATGTATGTCAGTTTGATTCACCGGAGTCTCTTCTAATCTATTTGTGGAAGCGGATACTTTTAAAAACTCATCTATCTGCATGTTTAATTTCCTGCTTTCGTTTTCAATGATTTCACAATATCTTTTCAGCCTGCGGGAATCCATGATCTTTTCATCTTTTTTGATCCTGTTATTGGCAAAAGAAATATTAGCAAGTGGTGTCTTGAACTCATGGGTCATATTATCAATGAAATTTCTTGTGTTTTCGGCCAATCTTCGTTCTTTGAGATAATTCATCAGTGCTATGATAAATGAAACTGTGATAAGCAGGATGAATATTATTGATATGATAAACATTGGACCTATTTGAGCAAGTACAAATTCCCACTTGCCAGGAAATTTAATCTTTAAATAAAGCCCGCTTTGTTGAAGTGCTTTATCCAGGCATTTAAAGTATGAACCATGATTGGATTTAAAAATACTATGTGGCTTTTTAGAATGTATAACCTCAAAATCGTATTCCAGATTTATCTCAAAGTACTCTAAATCTTTTCTTATTATAGCATTGATCTTTTCCCAGTCATTGCTGTTCTGCATATTATAATAGAAAGCCTGTTCATTTTCTTCCCTGAAACACCTGCAGATATTACTGCACATTAGTTTATCTTTTGAAATGCTTTCGGTAATCTTATATAATGCCATATCAACAGTGTTATTGAATTGTTTTCCCTGCATTTCTGCAGCCCTCCATATCCAGACAAATTGAATAACAAGTAATCCTGTTAATAAAGTAAAGGTAATAATGACTGTTAAAAGATGCTTTTTTCTTCGGTTCATACATGCGAAATTACCCGGATTTTCAATTCATTACATAATTTTAACATAACATTAACATATCTTAACATTGAAATAACCTAATCTTTGCGTACTTAATAATAATTTTATCGAATTAATAATCCTAAAAATAATAATAATATGAAAAAGTATTTTATTCTGTCAGGAATCCTTATTGCGTTTATTGCTTTAACTTTCAATTTACCGGCAAAAGTCAATCATAATAATGAACAACTCATCTCCTGGAGTGATGATACAACCAAGGTTGAAAAAAGCATAAGTGACACAAAAATAGAGCTTTCTGATAAAAGTAGTTCTTCCAAAAACTGTAAGGCTAAATGTGATCCGGCTTGCTGTGAGAAAAAATGTGATCCGGCTTGTTGTATGAAAAATTGTGATCCTAAGAAATGTAAAATGACAAAAAATTCCGGTTGCTGCAAAGGCCAGGCACATCAAAAGAACTGTTGCAAAACTCCTAAAAAGAAGTAACAATAAGTGCTTCAATAGTTTTTTCTATCTCATCAGGAGTAACTGTTTCCAGGATCTTTTGTGTTTTCTTTATTGTGGATGCAAATTTTTCACCTTCGGCAGCACTTATCCAGGCAAGTTGTAAACGTTCAGTATTAATTCCTTTCTTTTCAAGTTTTTTCCACAATCTTTCAACCCGCTTTTTAGTTTGGTAATTAGCATCAATATAATGACAATCACCGAGATGACATCCAGCAACAAGGACTGCTCCTGCCCCTCTGCGGAATGCCCGTAAGACAAATTCTTCAGATACCCGCCCGCTGCACATTGTCCTGATAATTCTTACACTTGAAGGATATTGCATCCTACTCACTCCTGCAAAGTCAGCGCCGGCATATGAGCACCAGTTACAGCAAAATGCAACTATCTTTTTATCGGCATTTTCTTCTGTCACGGCATCGATCTGGGCAATGACCTGCTCATCGGTAAAATGTAACATGGTAATGGCATCAGACGGGCATTCTGCCGCGCAAGTACCACACCCTGCACAAGCTGCCTCAATAGTATGTGCCGGTATCTTATTCTTAATATCAATCTCGATGGCGTGATACGGACAAACTTTTACACATCTGCCGCAAATTATACACTTTTCCTCATCAACAACTGACGTAATAGCTTCGACTTTGATTTTGCCTGCCTTCATCAGGATACTAGCCCTGGAAGCAGCAGCACTTGCCTGTGTCACACTATCCTTGATATCTTTTGGCCCTTCTGCACATCCGGCAAAGAACACACCTTGTGTTGGTGCGTCGACCGGTTTGAGTTTGGGATGGGATTCCATGAAAAAGCCATCGGAAGTTTTGGAAAGAGTGAACAGTCGCTGTATGATATCGCTATCTTTCTGAGGCTCAATACCCACCGATAGAACTACCATATCTGCCTCATGCTCCTGAACCTGTCCCGTGTTAGTATTTTCTGATATAACGAACAGGTTTTTTGTAACCGGATTTTCCCTTATCTCACCAGGCAACCCTCTGATATACATTACACCTTCGCGCCTGGATCTATTATACAGATCTTCAAAACCTTTACCATAAGCTCTTATATCGAGATAGAATACTTTAATATCAGTATCAGGCCAGTGTTCCTTGATCAGGAGAGAATCTTTGATCGTATTCATACAACAGACATTGCTGCAATAAGGATTACCCTTTTTCTTATTTCGTGAGCCAACGCACTGAATAAAGGCAACAGTTTTGGGTATCTTTTTATCATTGGGGCGTATCAGGTGTCCTCCGCTGGGGCCACCGGCATTGATTAAACGTTCAAATTCGAGACTTGTGATAACATTCTCGTACCGGCGATATCCGTATTCTGTCATTTCCGTCGGGTCATAAACATCGATACCTGTAGCAATAATGACCGTACCTATGTCCAATTCAAGTATCTCATCCTGCATATCAAAATCGATAGCATTCTTTTCACATTTTTCAACACATTTATTACAGGCAATCGGAACATAGCCCATGCAGTCGTCCATATTAATTATATATGCTGACGGTACGGCCTGTGCAAAAGGAGTATATATGGCTTTTCTTGTTGCCAGACCCACATCGAATTCATTAGGCCTGACAACAGGACAAACTTCCGTACAATCGCCACAGGCTGTACATTCCTTTTCATCAACAAAACGTGCTTTCTTCAGTACCTTTATCTTAAAATTTCCCACGTACCCGCTTACATCGATCACCTCGCTGTTGGATAACAAGGTGATATTCGGATGCCTGCCTGCTTCACTCATTTTGGGAGCAAGAATACAGATAGAGCAATCCATTGTTGGAAAGGTCTTGTCGATCTGAGCCATTTTACCACCTATACTTGGCTCTTTCTCTACCAGGAATACTTCATAATCCTGATTTGCAAGATCCAATGCGGCCTGTATACCAGCCACACCACCGCCTATGACAAGAGATCTTTTAGTAATGGGTACCTCAGCTTCAGTTTGCGGCTTGAGCAACCTGGCTCTGGATACTGCCATATTTACAAGATCTTTTGCTTTTTCCGTGGCATTTTCCTTATCATATAAATGTACCCAGCTACATTGGTCCCTGATATTGGCCATCTCAAAAAGATAAGGATTTAAGCCTGCCTCGGCACAGGCTGCTCTGAATGTTGGCTCATGCAGGCGAGGTGTACAGGAAGCCACAACAACCCGGTTTAGCTTTTGTTCTTTGATATCCCGTTTGATGATTTCCTGCCCGGGATCAGAACAGGTGTACTTGTTGTCGTCGGCCACAACAACATCAGGAAGCGTGGAAGCATACTCTCTGACTGCAACACAGTCGACAGAACCGGCAATATTCAGGCCGCAATGACAGACATAAACGCCTATTCTGAGTTCTTCTTTATTGTCAGTATTCATTTTGTTTTAAATAATGATCAATACAATCTGCTGCTTTTTTTGCAGAAATTACAGCTTCAGAGACAGTTGCAGGCCCATAAATTACATCACCACCGGCAAAAACGCCAGCCATGGTTGTTTCCATTGTCATTGGATTGACTGCAATAGTCCCGTCATTATTCATCATCACTTCTTCAGGCAGAAAGTTGACTGATGGTACTTCACCGATTGCTACTATTACCATGTCAGTATCCATTTCAAATTCCGAATCTTTGACAGGAACGGGATGTCTCCTTCCGGTAAGATCAGTAAGGCCCAATTCGATTTTAAGACATTCGGCCTTTTCAATTTTATCTTTTCCAATAAATTTGCCGGGAACTGTCAGGTAATGGATTTTTACTCCCTTTTCTTCAGCTTCCCTGATCTCATTTTTATCAGCAGGGATCTCTTTACTCGTCCGGCGATAAAGGACATGTACCTCTTTCGATCCTGATATGGCTGCTGCAGATGCAGCATCCATAGCCGTATTACCTCCTCCGATTACTAATACCTTTTCAGGCATTTTCTTTATTTTATTATTTTTCAGATCTTCCAGAAATAACAAAGTATTTGTAACGCCGGGAAGATCTTCACCCGGAATACCTAATTTTAAGCATTTGTGAGCACCGGATGCTATAAAAACAGCACTGAATCCATCTTTAAATAGCTGGCCAAATGCCAGATCTTCACCGATCTTAATATTTGTTTTAATCTCAATTCCCTGCTTTTTAATATTTTTTATGTCATTATCAATAATGGCAGTTGGCAGGCGATATTCAGGTATACAGGTACGAAACATACCTCCGGCATTTGGCTGAGCCTCAAAAATTGTAACATGATAACCTTTATGGATAAGCTCACAGGCAACAAACAGTCCGGCCGGTCCTGATCCAATAACAGCCACTTTATTGTCTGATCGTGGAACAACTGCCTTTTCTTTTTTGAAGTGTATTTTATCGAATAGCTTGATCATCGTTTCTTTTTCGAGAGGAATCCTTTCGGGATGAAAACACACCCAGAAAAGACTACCTGGAAAGGGTATTTTTTCGCCGATGATTTTCATCGTTTTTTCCAGGTTTTCCAGGCCTTTTTCCTTAATTGCTTTTCTTCTTAGTTTTAAAAATATATCGGGTAGTTCTATTCCCTGAGGGCATCTTTTATTACACTGGTAACACGAAGCACAAAACCAAATATCTTTTTCTTCCAGGACTTTTTCAGGATCGATAAGTAATCTTCCCAGCAGGTGATGAGGATTGAAATGCTGAGGGAACATTTCCACTATCGGGCATCCAGCGGTACATTTACCACATTCCAGGCATTCATATGCATTTATGATCACCTCTTCAAAAGAACTATCAAGCTGGATATCATAATTTGTTTTATTTGTTCCCATCACTTATATCTATTTTGACTTTTTGAGGCCATAATTGTAACCTGTATGAAAAGCTTTCAGGTTCAGTTCCTCTGTGCCCACAGGAATGCTGGACAGCAATGCATCTTCCATTGATTTAGTCTCAATAATATCAGTGACCGCTGTGAAAAAACCAAGCATGATAATATTTGCAACGATCTTCCTTCCAATATCCTCAGCAAAACGGGTAGCAGGAATTGAAAAAATTTTGGTCCCCGAAGGAAATTTATTGCTATTTTCCACCATATCATCGTCATAGATAAGCATACCATTACTATTCAATCCGGGAACATACTTGTCATATGCTTCTTTTGACATTACTATAAGTATATCGGGATGTAATACTTCCGGATAATCTATTTCACTATCGGAAATAATGACCTGTGCACTACAGGCCCCTCCCCGTGATTCCGGCCCGTAGCTTTGAGTCAATGTAGCATATTTTTTATCATAAATTGTAGCGGCTTTTCCCATGATATACCCTGACAGTATGATTCCCTGTCCGCCGAATCCGCATATTTTAATATCGGTATGTTTCATTTTTTATTTTTTTCTGCCATTGACAACAGGTCTGGCTGTTTATCCAAAAAGGTTGGTTTGTCTATATCAATGAATTTTCCCACAACTATTTTTCCATTCAGGTCTAAATCAGTATCTTTAGGATCGATACCGTGACTGATCACGCTGTTTTTCTGGTAATATTTCATTTCTTCGAGTCCGTCTCCGAGTTTATTTCTTCTCCCATAACTGGTAGGACATGGGGAGATTATTTCAATAAATGTGAATCCTTTCTTAAGTAATGCTTCTTTGATAGATTTGGTCAGACGTCTGACATGTAAGCTTGTCCACCTGGCCACAAAAACAGCTCCACTACCTGCAGCAACATGTACCAGGTTGAACGGATGTTCATAATTACCATATGGAGAAGTTGTTGTAATGGCGTCGAGTGGAGTGGTAGGACCATACTGGCCACCTGTCATACCATAATTGAAATTGTTTACACAAATAATATTGATATCTACGTTTCTCCTTGCAGCATGGATAAAGTGGTTACCGCCTATTGCGAACAAATCTCCGTCGCCACTAAATACCGTGACTGTCAGTTCCGGATTTGCTAATTTCAAACCAGTGGCAAATGGGATGGCTCGTCCGTGTGTGGTATGATAGGAATCGATATTAGTATACCCAGGTATTCTTCCGGTACAACCGATACCAGAGACAATGACACATTTGTCTGTGTCCAGTCCTGACTGGTCAAGGGCTGACAGAAAACATGAAAAATTGGTCCCTAATCCGCATCCTGAGCACCAGATATGTGGCATCCTATCAGCCCGGATAAGCTTATCCATGGGATGTATGTCATTCCGGCTCATGTGTTATTAACCTCCTTAATTACATTTAAAATTTCATATGGTGTATGTATCCTGGCAAGTTTTGGCAGAGAAATTATCTCACACCGGCTCTTAGAACAACGTTCCACTTCACGTACAATTTGCCCTTTATTTATTTCCGGAACTATAATTGCCCTTGCTTTTGTTGCTAATTCAAGTATCTTTTCTTCAGGGAACGGCCAGACGGTTATAATCCGTATAAGTCCGGCCTTGATTCCTTCTTTTCGCGCTAATCTGATGGCTCTTAGTGCTGATCTTGCCGGAGAGCCATATGCTGCCACTATGATTTCAGCATCATCCAGCTCGCTCACTTCAAACTCAATAATATCATCTTTGTTTTTCCGGATTTTATCACAAAGTCTTGTAATTAGTTTTTCCTCCGCTTCAGCACTCATATCCGGATAACCTTTCTCATCATGGGTCAGTCCTGTAGCAATGACTTTGTACCCTTCACCGGCATTGGCCATACAGGGTACCAGGTCTTTTTCAGGCCTGTACATTAAATACTTATCAGGACCTCTCTTGGGCTTTTTCCTGTTAACAATATGAATATCTCCTTTTTTAGGGATGACAACCTTTTCTGTCATATGTCCCACGATCTCATCGGACATGATCAATACCGGGAGGCGATATTTTTCAGAAAGATTAAATGCTTTTATTGTATAATCGAACATTTCCTGAGGAGAGCTTGGCGTAAGCGCAATCACTTCGTAATCACCATGAGAGCCCCATCTGGCCTGCATCATATCCTGCTGCCCAACCATTGTCGGCAATCCGGTGCTGGGCCCTCCTCTCTGGATGTTCACCAGAACACAGGGGATCTCCATCATAATTCCCAGTCCGAAATTTTCCATCATCAGGCTAAATCCTGGTCCCGATGTCGCGGTCATTGATTTTACGCCGGCACAGGAAGCTCCCAGAATTGCATTCATGGATGCCAGTTCATCTTCCATTTGAATGAATATACCTCCTACCTGGGGCATCCTTCTTGATAATGCTTCAGATATTTCAGTGGCGGGTGTGATTGGATAACCGGCAAAGAAACGGCAACCGGCGGCTATTGCACCCTCGGCGCAGGCAAAATCACCATTCATAAAATGTTCTCCGGTTAAAACCGGTAGTTTAATTTTCATGTGGATCTTCTTTTGGTATTGTTTCTTGCTTGTCTTCAGTAACATAAATAGCAAACTCCGGACAGATAAGTTCACATAATTTACATGCTACACATCCAGCCGGATCTTTTACCTGAGGTGGATGATATCCTTTAGCATTAAATTCATCTGAAACTTCCAGCACTTTATTTGAACAAAACTCAATACAAAAATTACAACCTTTACAACGATCTTTTATGATGTGTATGGTGCCATGAGGAATCTTATACCTGTCAATATCCAGGGGTTTACGCCAGTAGTCCATACCAGTAGTCCATAACAATACAAATTGCACCTGTTTTTTAGGCTATAAATGACTTCCCTTATATACTTAAAAATTCAGATGCATTAAAGTGGCACTAAAAATAACACGAAAGTTCAATAAATCAAATATTTTTAATAAATATTTGTATTTTAAAATGCTATTTTGGTCAAATGGGGTGACGAAAAGACTTCAGTAGCATGGTTTATACCCCCTTAAAGCAATAATACCCTGCAGTAAGGCCGCATATTGCTCTTTTTAACCTCATCTGATCAGCAATACTTTCTGGTTATTGATCCGGTTACCTGAACACAGACGAATGAAATAAACACCATTTGGCAATACGAGATTCTGCTCATTAACTCCATCCCAAGTGATGAGGTGCTTACCTGCAATCATTTGCTTATCCAAGAGAGTAAAGATCTTTTGCCCGTTCAGGTTATACACTTCGATCAAAACACGGTCAGTTTGCTCTAATGAAAAACAAATGTTGGTACTGGTATTAAACGGATTGGGATAAACGGTAAAGTCTCTGACTCTGCGAGAGAAGGCCTGATCATTAATACTGGAGATCAGCAAACTATCAACCAGTAGAAAGACATTATGTGTTTGCACATCGGTCTCAACAAACAATGTATCTTCCAGGTACCCTTCAATACTTTCGACAGGCAAGCCCACTACCACAGTCAATATCAGTGAATCACCCGGATACATCAGGTAAGGAAGGGTTATGGTCCAGGGATCTATTAACCAGTAAAACTGATCATCTCCTTCAGGATTGATGTAGTTGATATAAACATTGGAGTCGCTTTCATTCCTGATGATCACATCCTGTCCAAGAATAGCCTGTTGAGGTTCGTCATAGATAAGCGTATCGGGCCAGACCGTAACATCGGGAAGCGGATAGATCACATTGAAAACATGCGGGTCAGGAGGTCCTATGTAAGGATGATCCATGCTTCTGCCCGACTCATCAGCCGCATGGAGATAATATGCCATTTCCGAGCCTTCGGGCTGTCCGGGTATACTGCCGGAATAAGTATGATCCTCAATAAAAAAAAGAGGAACGGAATAATAAATTCCTCCATCAACACTGTAATAGATCAACAGTGAATCTGAGTACAAGGGTTCCTGGCTGTATGGAATGATCTCAGCAGTGATCTCAAATTCATCAGCCTGGTGAATATCTCCCAGTAATGGAATATGCCTGATATAAAGCATGCCTAAATCGGCAATACCTTTGGTACGGCAATGTAATGCATCCGTATTTGCCCAGCTACCAGACATTATACCAAAAATTTCATAACCCGGCATAGCTTCCTCATAAACGTCCAATGCAGCATTATCATGCGGACTGCCTGTAATGGGAACAAACACTTTCTTATTCAGGATCAATGAATTTGTATAAGGAGTATAATGGTAATTTCCCGGGGTATAAACTCTAAAAACCTGGTAAGGTACACTATAAGAACTGATTTGTTCTGCGAAGTAATCGGCAACATATTCAAAGTCATCATACCTTGGATCTGACACAGGAACCTCCCCGATTAAAACTTTATCAACATCCAGGAACTTCCCCCAGCAATCGATATGTTTTATATATTCACCCAACGGGTCAGGAAGTACATGGTAAGTTTCAATACCCAGGTAATTATGTACAAGATTATTGATCTGGATATGTGAAAGTGTGGGGTTTTCTTCCCATACAAGGATAGTTGAGGCAGCTATACCCATTCCATCACACATATAATTACCACCGGTATGGATGAGGTTCATTCCGTAAAGCTCAATGTCCAGGTATTCTGCAACCATGATTGGAATATCGTCATCATCGGGACGGGGGCGGTTGTATGGGAAATTGCAAATACCCACTTCGTTATTGCCATCCACAACAAACCAGGGACCATAATCCCTTGTCCAATGTGTATCGGTTGGTGCATGTAAAAATTCACAATGGTCCAGGTTCACACCAGCAGCCTGGTACATTGAAATAACCGTATTTTCCTGTGACTGGTTTAAAACAATTGTCAGAACATTACAATCTTCAGCCATTTCTGCAATAAGGCTAATAGGAATACCAAACGGATAACGAATCAGTATACTCTGCATATGTTCAAATTCGGCAACTTGCCGTACCGGCCATGATGGAGGCAACGTGGGATAAAAGTCCTTTCCGATCTCATGTCTTCGCAGTTCCTCCTCAGGGGTCATATGATGTGTCAGCTTGCCCTGTGAGGGACGATCATTCTCCTGAGCAAAAGAAACTGTAATAAAAAAGAAACTGTATACAACAAAGATCAGCCTTGTAATATTAATCATGATAAAAAGTTTTGTTTTTCACATGACAATAGTATTAAAAAAAAAGTTGCATTACAATAATTTATTAAATCCATTAGTCAGTCTCGAATTTACTATTAATTTCTGTCCTTTCATTAAGTCAAAGATGAGATTATTATTATATTTGCATAAGAAACACTAAAACCGGTCAACATGAATTTATCTATTTTACTAGGTATAATAGGGCCCTGGCAGATCATACTGATCATCGTGATCGTGCTTCTTCTATTCGGCGGTAAGAAGATCCCCGAACTCATGCGAGGCATCGGCAAAGGAACCAGGGAATTCAAGAAAGGAATGTCAGGGGAAGACGATGACGAAAAGGATAAAAAAGACAAAAATGATCAGATAAAAAGTAGTAATTCTTAATGCTACCCTTTCCTTATAAGTCATTTCCTGATATTTCACTGTATTGGAACATAAATCTCCGTCAGTAGTTTTTCCGGTTTGGTTTTCCCGGGATCATTCCTGTATAATTCAAATGGCGGCAAATCCCGTAATTCATAGCCGCTTTCGGGCAACCACCTGCGGTATATCTCATCATAGGTTTCCTGAAACTGACTGTAAGGACCAAAATGTTTGAATATAGCATATCGGCCTCCCTCAATTGTTTTTACCCCAACTTCACCCTGTGCTTGAATATCCTTAGTAACAGTAAAACATGCATCATACCGAAGCTTTTCTGTCTCAGTGATATTGGGGTCATTATGGCTTATGCCGATCGCTTCTGTCTTGAAACCAAACAGTTTGTTTTCTTTGAAAAAGGCACTTAATTTTTCCCAGGTTGGACCAACATCGTTGTAATCCCCAATAGCCTGAATATAGGCCACCTTTTTGGGCTTCATTGTTTTAATTTGTGGTTTTGACTTCATTTCAGTATATTTTAAATTAAACAATCTATGATCTTTATGCATTTTCTGATTGCCATTCCTGTTCCTGAATTCACTTGGTGAGATATTGAACTTTTTCCTGAATGCCTTGGTGAAAGACGAAGGAGTTTCATAACCAATCTTGAAGGCAATTTCATTTATAGAAAGATCCGTAAACTGCAATAGACTGGCAGCCGTTTCAAGCCGCAACCGGCTGATATACGAACCAATGGATTCGTGAAGATAAGCCCGCATGATCCGGTGAAAATGAAAGGCTGAAAAATTAGATACAGATGCCAAAGCCTCGAGATCAAGTTTTTCACCTAAATGATTATCAATGTAAATCAACACCTTGTTGATCCTTTCATGATAATCGGTAATGGTTTCTTTACTTTGCATAAATGAATATTTTTTACAATAATAGATACACTTTTTCTAATATAGTTATCCATTCTTGCGAAATATACAATTTCTATTTATTTAATTGTATCCGCTAACGCGCGTCTATGACGCGTGTTTATTTTCTGCTCGCTTGAAACGAGCAGGAAGAACTCACGCGTTACAAACGCGCGATAGCGGGGCGTTTGAGTCGAAGTTCAAGGCTCAAATATTATATGTGCTTATCAAAAAAGCCAATGATTTGATCAGAACACAAAAAATAATACATTTGCACTCTGTTTTTGCAACAAAAATTGTTAGAACCAAGTTATACTAAAAATAAACCAAAGATAAGTATGAGAAGTCCGGATTCTAAAGCTGCTATATTTACTGTTATTATATTATTTCTTGTTTTACAAGCACCTGGATCGAAAATAAGCCTTGTAAAAGATATCATTAAAAAAAATGATGCCACATTCCGGATAAGTAAAATACCGGATACAAGCTCAGCTTTCGTAACTGATACAAACCATCTTGGCCAGGTTATCATCAAGGATTCCCCGATTATTGCCAATCTCGACAGCCTGGTACATATCAAATACTTCGGGGACTATCAATATAGCACGGATACTCAAATGCCGGACAAAAACAATTTTCCAGCCGGTTATATCCCACAATATGATGATTCGGTTTACCGGCAACGCATCGAAGCATTGAACCAGGAAACTCCCATAGAGCTGGTTTTCAATAGGCAAGTGAAAAATTTTATCAATCTGTATGCTGGTAAAAAACGAGAATTGACTTCAAGGATCCTGGGCCTTGCACAGATCTATTTCCCTATGTTTGAAGAGCAACTTGACAAGCACGATCTTCCGCTGGAATTGAAATATCTTGCTGTTGTCGAATCGGCGTTGAATCCAACAGCGGGTTCAAGGGCCGGCGCAAAAGGAATATGGCAATTCATGTATTATACAGGCAAGGTTTACGGCCTTAAAGTTACTTCCTATGTTGACGAACGTTATGATCCCTGGAAATCCACTATTGCTGCATGTGAACACCTGCAGGACCTTTATGATATATATGATAACTGGTCACTGGCCATGGCAGCATACAACTCAGGGGCAGGCAATGTCAATAAAGCTATTCGCCGGGCCGGAGGAGTGAAGAATTACTGGGCTATCTGGCCGTATCTTCCCAGGGAAACCAGGGGATATGTCCCTGCATTTATTGCTGTAACCTATGTGATGAATTATACAGCAGAACATAATCTATACCCGGTTGACCCCGGTATCCTTTACAATGGCATTGACACCGTGACAGTACATGATGTCCTGTCTTTTGACCAATTGAATGAGATGTTTGGCATTCCCATGGAGGACATCAGGTTCCTTAATCCATCTTTCAAAAAGGGGGTAATTCCGGTAGCAAAAGATAAAAACTATGTTCTGTGGCTTCCTAAAACACATATAGGTGATTATATCAACAACGAAAAGGAACTCTATACCTATAAAACTAAGAAAGGTATAAAACGTGAAAAACTTCTTGCTGATATCAAGAAAGCACAGGAAAGGACTATACATATTGTAAGAAACGGAGAGAACCTCGGGTTGATTGCCCAAAAATACCATTGTTATGTGAACCAGTTAAAGGTATGGAACAATATGAGAGGAACTCTTATTCATCCCGGCCAAAGGCTGATCGTTTATCCATCGGCCAAATACAGTCCCAGGCAGACTTCCAGCCAACCCAGAAGCACCAAAGGCTTAAGCAAGAATTACCATATCGTGAAATATGGTGAAAACCTTGGGCTTTTAGCTAACAGATATCATTGCACTACCAAAGACCTTAAAGGTTGGAATAATCTGAAGGGCAATACTATCTTTCCGAACCAAAAACTGATCGTATACCGGCCAAAAGAAGCATCAACTGTCAGAAACGGAACAGGTTCATCAAGTTATATATACCATACCGTGAGAAAAGGTGATACCCTTTGGGATATTGCCAAAGAGTATGATGGTGCAACAGTCAGCCAGATCAAAAAATTGAACAACATCACCAACGCAAGAAAGCTAAGGCCCGGCCAAAAGATAAAAGTGGGAATCAGCAATTCATAAGCAAAATATATTTGTTCAATCATTCGGTTCATTAATAGAATTATATTACCTGAATCATGAAAAAACATAAGCTGTTAAGCATTCTGCAAATGATGATCTTCAGCATTGCCGTTGCTTCTATGGTTAGTTCATGCACATGGGACAAATCAGGCAAAAAAAGATCCACAGGAAAGACAAATGAGATACTTATAGTCACCAATAATCAGAAACAGTGGGAAAGTCCGGTTGGAGAAACCATCCGGGAATTTTTCGAACAGGACATGATTGGATTGCCCCAGCCTGAAGCTATTTTCTACCTGTTCAATATTCCGGAGTCAGCAATGAATAAAATCTTCAGGCGGATACATAATATATTTATTGTTGATATCAATCCTGACATTTCCAAACCACTTATTGAAATAAAACGCAACCTGTGGTCCAGGCCCCAGATGGTCATCAAGATAACCGCACCGGATGAAGGTATTTTTATTTCATTGTTCCTGGAAAACAGGGAAAGGTTTCTGAAACTATATAATGACCTGGAAATTCAAAGAACAAATGAATACTTCTCAATGGCTAAAAGTTTTTCCCTGACAAGGAAATTGAAAAATAAATTCGACATTTCTCTTGACATCCCCGGTGGTTTTGCAATCGCCTATGAAGATAAGGATTTTATCTGGCTGCGCCAGACCATGCATAAAGCAAAACAGGATGCTGAACTGGGTATCATGGTGTATACTTATAATTATAATGACACCTCGGCATTCAGTCCGGAGAATATCATAACAGTCAGGGATTCAATAACAAAAAGGCATGTACCCGGACCAACTAAAGGATCCTTCATGATTGTTTCAGATCAATTCCTTACGCCTGTGTTCACAAGGACAAGTGATTTTTCTACTGATCTAGCTGTTGAAACAAGAGGATTGTGGAAGGTCGTTAATGACTTTATGGGCGGTCCCTTTATCAGTTACACTTTTGTGGATCCCGAACATGAGCGTGTGATAACACTTGACGGATACGTTTACAATCCCAATGGGTTAAAAAGGAATTTTGTAAGACAGCTTGAAGCTATCTTTAATACACTGAAATTTGAAGAAAAATCCGGAGATATTTGATTCTTAAAATATTCCACCTTTGACTTTACGGACAGACACTACTTAATCATGTTATTCCTTTACATAAATAATAGTGATCGTGCCAATCCCGGTTTTATTAATACTTACCAGTTTACCATCTTTCAATTCACCCAGCTTGTTTGGTTCTTTTATTGAACTTCCGTCCATCTTGATGTAAACCGATTGATCATCATCCCGAAATTCCCAGGTTCCATCATGTGCTTCACCGGTAGAAACAATCTTCACCGTATTATCTTCAAGAAAATCGAAATAAACAGATTTATACACATCAATGACCTTTTCCATAACTTCAGGTTTGACGGCATTTGTATCTGAATCAGTTTCAACTTTCTCTACTTTCCAAGTGCCAACAATCCGGCTTTCAGGTGATCTGGAACAGGCAGCAATAATCATTACGCCAATAGATATAAACAGAATGTAAACATGAAGAGTTCTTTTCATTGTATAAGGATTATAGGATTAAAAACAGCGTAAAATTATAAAATCTTTCAGTTAAAACGGTATTCGTCCCTTGATATTTTTATTATCATGAAGTAGTTAGTAGGTAGTTGTTAGTATTTAGCTGTTAGTGGTGAGAGGTGAATGGAATTTTCAATTCACGATTCACGACCTGTCGGCAGGCAGGCCCACACCCACTCTGGAGTATAGCCCCGCTTGCTGCGGGATAAACTCCGTTCGTTTAGCGCGTCCCACCTGTGGTGGGAAGGTCGCAGGTTCAAATCCTACTACCCCGACAATCCAAAAAGCCTTTCACGAAAGCGTATAAAAATGAAATCTGTCTTTTCTGTTAACCATGTGGTTTGCAAAGTGTTATTCCGTGCTATCTGGTTATCTGGTTAGTATTCAGCAAATTATAAAGTCTCGCACTTCCTTTTTAAATAATAATTGAGTGCATTTTCTACATATGTTTCATCTGTAAAAATAATTTCGATACCTGTTTTTTTTAAATCTGGTATTATTCGTTCGTCAATTATTAATAAAATTACTACGTCACAATCCTTAATTATATTTAAAATATCAGGATATCTGTCGGGTTTATGCAAAGCATTATTTAATACTTTTTCCTTAGCGGTAAATTTATTTGTACGAAATTCCTGGCTCTTTATCTTGCTTCCTTCAATCTCGAAAATTGCGAAACCTTTGTTATTAAAAAATTGAGTTGAGATGGTTTCCCAATCATTAGTTGGAATTGCTATTTTCATTTTTTAACTCTTCTTTCAAGCAAGTATGATACAATATAATATTTCGTATGTCAGAAAATTTGGCGTAATTAATTTCAATAGTTAAGAATTTTTTCAACTTCATCCTTATCCATATCCATCAAATATTGAATGCCGCTGATCTTGGCTGCGTCCTGAGTTAAGGCCCCGATATCATCACGAGCGATATACTCAAGAGCAAACTTTCGGGACC
>JAUWGC010000195.1 GCA_030606625.1 Bacteroidales bacterium
ATAATTATTCCTTTATTTTCAAATGTTGAAAACAATATCCTGTTCATTATTTTAATTTCTTTACTTGTTGCGGCAGTTATTATTATTTCAATTGTCCTGATTAAAAACAACCAGGAAAAGATCAGGAAATTACCAATTTATGAAAAAGCAAGGACTTTCCTGAAAGGTTTGTTTGAAGGTATCAAAACCATTAACAGAACCGAAAAAAAGGGCTTATTCCTGCTATACACTATGATCATATGGGGAATGTATATACTGATGGTTTATTTCCCGTTCTTTGCTCTGAAGGAAACCTCTGGTTTATCCCTGGAAGACGCAGCCACAGCAATGTCGATCGGCAGCCTTGGGATTGTCGCACCTGTACCCGGAGGCATCGGAACATATCACTTTTTTATGAAAGTTACATTAATTGAATTATATGGCGTCAACCCTGCAGCAGCAACATCATTTGCAACCATCACACATGCTGCTCAAGCTTTGATGATCATTTTTATAGGAACATTATCATTCATTATGATACTAATTCAAAAAAGAAGAATAACTAATGGAACTATTAAGTATAATCAAATCCAAGATCCTCAATGACAAAGTTCAGATTGACAGGCAAATTGCCGTATGGAAGTTTCTGAACAAAAAGATTGTCTTTACCAATGGTTGTTTTGATATTCTGCACCTGGGCCACATTGATTACCTGGCAAAATCAGCGGATCAGGGAGATATTCTGTGTGTCGGGCTTAATACCGACCGGTCGGTCAGGAAAATTAAAGGTAAAAACAGGCCTGTTAATGATGAAAATGTCAGGGCAATAATCCTGGCATCTATTGCTTTTGTTGATGCCGTGATGTTATTTGATGAAGAAACACCCTATGAACTGATCAA
Organism: Bacteroidales bacterium; assembly: GCA_030606625.1. Lineage (GTDB taxonomy): Bacteria > Bacteroidota > Bacteroidia > Bacteroidales > B18-G4 > JAUWGC01. The sequence continues at coordinate 880 of JAUWGC010000195.1, forward strand.
AAGTGTACAACCGGATATACTGATAAAGGGAGCCGACTATAAACCTGAGGATATTGTTGGATATGACGTGGTTAAATCCAGGGGAGGTGAGATAAAGACCATCGAATTTCTGGATGGTTATAGTACTTCAAATCTCTTAGAAAAGATCAAGGCCATTTAACATCCTGTTCGTTAAACCGGATTAATTCTCCTTTAGAATTATTTTCTTAATTTTAGCTATTCTTCCACAAGAGCCTTATCCATATGTCAAAGGTTAAAACAGCATTCTACTGCCAGAATTGTGGTGTACAGTCTCCTAAATGGATCGGACGTTGTCCGTCTTGTGGAGAATGGAATACTTATGTTGAGGAGGTTATCCAGAAAGATACTTCCGCTGGAATCTCCAGATTCGATACATCCGGTAAAACCTCATCACCTGTTCCTGTTGATAATATCCGGACAGATCAGGAATATCGCATTGATACAAACAACAAGGAATTAAACCGTGTACTAGGCGGAGGTTTGATATCGGGATCAGTTGTTTTACTCGGAGGCAACCCCGGTATCGGAAAATCAACCTTAATGCTTCAGGTTGCCCTGAATATTAAAAAAACAAAAGTACTTTATGTTACAGGTGAAGAAAGTGAGCAACAAATCAAGATAAGGGCTGAAAGGATAAGTATTGCCAACAAAAATTGTTATATCCTGACTGAAACTTCAACCCAAAACATCATTCACCATTTCGAAAAGATCGTTCCTGATCTTGTCATCATTGATTCTATTCAAAGTTTACATACAGACGTGATTGATTCATCGGCCGGAAGCATCTCCCAGGTCAGGGAATGTGCGGCAGAAATGCAACGATTTGCCAAGGTCACGAATACCCCGGTATTCCTGATCGGCCACATCACTAAGGATGGTTTGCTTGCCGGGCCCAAGATCCTGGAGCATATGGTAGATACAGTGCTGCAATTTGAAGGTGACAGGCACTACGGTTACCGTATCCTCAGAACAGTAAAAAACAGATTTGGATCCACTTCAGAAATGGGAATATTTGAAATGACCAGCCAGGGACTCAGGGAAGTCTCAAATCCTTCCGGGATCTTAATCTCCCAGAGGGATGAAGATGTGAGTGGGGTAGCAATCGCCGCCACTCTGGAAGGGATCCGTCCTATCCTCATCGAAACACAGGCCCTGGTCAGTACTGCAGTATATGGCACACCACAACGATCAACAACAGGGTTTGATGTCAGAAGGTTGAATATGTTACTGGCTGTCCTTGAAAAGAGGAGCGGATTCAGGTTAGGCACCAAAGATGTTTTTCTCAATATTGCAGGAGGTATCAGGGTTGATGACCCGGCCATCGACCTTGCTGTGATCAGTGCTATCCTGTCATCCGGTGAAGATCTGCCAATCAACAAAAATACCTGTTTTGCTGGCGAAGTGGGATTATCAGGAGAGATCAGGGCAGTGAACAGAATAGATCAAAGGATAGCAGAAGCAGAAAAACTGGGATTTGACAGGATTTTTATTTCGGCTTACAACAAAAAAACATACAATCCGGAAAATTTAAAAATAGAGATCATAAATGTCAGAAAAACAGAGGAATTGTTTACATGCTTGTTTGTTTAAATTTTATGGATTCCTGTTTTTCTTTCCCTTAAAATCAATTTCCAGTACTATCGG
>JAUWGC010000106.1 GCA_030606625.1 Bacteroidales bacterium
AAAACTTAATGAATGTTTGCAGGAGATACACTGATGTAAAATAATTAAACCAACGTGTCAAATAAACAACTGGCCAAACTAACGGAGTCAAACCAATGAACCAAATAACCAACGGGTTAACCCGTTGGTTATACACACCGCTGGTTTGGTTGGTTATATAGCTCGTTGGTTTGTATAAAAACCTGATTGCATTCAGTATTAAATAATAAAAAAAGCAACTATGCTAATTCCTAAAATTGAAACCAAACCTCTACAAGAAATAAAAAAATACCAGGAATCCAGGCTGCAGGAGCTTCTTTTATATCTTAAGGGCAATTCAGCATTTTATTCGGAGCTTTTCAGAAAAAACAAGATTAATACTGATAAAATCAAAACACTGGAAGACATTCAATTTTTACCTGTAACAACAAAGAATGATCTTCAAAAAAGAAACCATGATTTCATTTGTGTAAAAAAAGAAAAAATCATTGATTATATAACAACTTCCGGTACGCTTGGCGATCCTGTAACCTTTGTTATGACAGAAAAAGATCTGGATCGCCTGGCATATAACGAATGTATTTCACTTGCCTGTGCCGATGGTAATGAAAATGATATTTATCAGCTGATGACAACGATTGATCGGCGTTTTATGGCAGGTTTGGCATATTTTTTAGGAGCAAGAAGATTAGGTGCCGGAGTTGTGCGTGTTGGCATAGGAATGCCTGAACTACAATGGGATACAATTAATAGAATTTCACCTACTGCTTTCATAACAGTTCCGTCTTTCCTGCTAAAATTAATTGAATGGGCTGATAACAACGGCATTGATTACAGGTCAACTAATGTTAAAAAAGCTGTATGTATTGGCGAACCTTTGCGAAATGCTGATTTTTCTTTAACAACATTAGGAAAAAAAATTAAAGATAAATGGGATATTCATCTGTATTCTACATTTGCTTCAACTGAAATGGGAACTGCATTTACTGAATGTCGCTTTGGTATTGGCGGGCATCACCATCCGGAGTTGATAATTGTTGAATTATTAGATGAAAATGATATGCCTGTCCATGAAGGAGAAGCAGGTGAGGTTACTGTTACAACTCTTGGTGTTGAAGGTATGCCTTTGCTTCGATATAAAACCGGTGATATATGCTATCACTATAATGAACCGTGTAAATGTGGGAGAAATACTATACGTTTAGGGCCGGTTATCGGAAGGAAAAAACAAATGATAAAATATAAAGGGACTACCATATATCCTGCGGCTTTATACGATATACTTGAAAATATTGATGAAGTTGATAATTATATTGTTGAAGTATATACAAATCAAATTGGAACCGATGAGATACTTATCAGAATAGGTTGTAAAACCATTCCTGAAAATTTTGAGAAGAAAATTAAAGATCATTTCAGAGCCAAAATAAGAGTAGCACCTCAAATAAAATTTGAATCGATTGAAGCTATAAATAAATTAAAGTTATCTGAAGCAAACCGGAAAGCAGTTAATTTTATTGATAAGAGAAAAGTATAAATTATTGATCAATAATTATTACGATGAAGTTTTTGAAAACATGAAATTTAACTATTTTTGAAGCAAAATTATTAAAAACAAAAATCATGAAAAAATTATTGTTAGCTTTTATTTGCTTGGTTATTTCAAGCAATGTATTACAATCTCAGGAAGTGTGCGATGTTTTTAAATCAAAAAAAGCCACCTGGTACGGACTGGATTTTTCTAAGGTTCGCCTTATTGGTTCAGAGGGATTTCAGAATCCGCAAAATATTAAAAATAGTTTCTTCGCATCCTGGAATGATTTGATACTCTACGAATCTGAAAAGTATGATTTGGAAAAGATATTTAGAAAAGATGAAGTTAATATCGATTTGAGTATTGTTAAAGAGAGAAACAAGCTGCCGGATGCTAATAAACTGATTATTAATGATGAGGATTATGCTTTGGATAAAGCGATAATTGAAGAGGTTATCAGGAAGTATAATTCGAATGAAGGAATAGGAATTGTATTTATTATGGAAAGTTTTAATAAGCTGGGAAATTTGGGTACAATGTGGGTCACTTTTTTTGACGGTGCTTCAAAAACCGTTCTTTTAACCGAAAAAATGAGTGGTAAGACGGGCGGTATAGGACTCAGAAATTTTTGGGCAAGAACTTATTATAATGTCTTTGTTCAAATTGAAAAGAAAGAATATCTGAAATGGGAAAAAGAATATTGTAAGTAACGACTTTTATATTCTTGTTCATTTATTATTATAGTAAACTTTTATAAGAATTCTAATCAATGAAAGCATTAAAAATTATTATACTTTTTAGTATAGCCATTATTTTTTCAGGAACGGTCTGTGCACAAAAAATAAAATTAGTATCAGGTAATCTGAATTTTTTAAAAGGACAAAAAGTTATAAAGGTAGAATATGATTATGAAGACATGTCTGTTGGAAAATTTGATAATGAAGAAGATTACATTGTTAAAAAAGTTAAAGAATATAATGAAGCCGAACCAGGCACAGGGGACAAATGGCGTGAGGCCTGGTTTAATGACAGGGCTGATAGATTTCAACCTAAATTTGAAGAATTGATTAATAAATATTTGGGAAATAGCAACGTAATTGTTAGTTCTCAAAGTAAAGATGCTAAATATACACTTATACTAAAAACCACTTTTACAGAACCCGGATATAATATTGGTATTTCGCGAAGGCCTGCACTGATAAATACCGATGTTATATTTATTGAAACTAATAATCCTGATAAAGAACTGGCAAAATTTGAAATTACAAAATCTCCGGGTTCAGGTGCCTGGGGTCAAGATTATGATACAGGGTATAGAATACAGGAAGCTTATGCCAAATGCGGTAAAGAATTAGGAAAATATTTATCCCGAAAGGTTTTTTAATCTCTTTTGGGTTTATTTCCCCGCCGCACCGATAAATCGGTGTCGATTTTAATTTTTGATTAAACTGGTTTTCTCAACTTTACTGAATAAGCTATTATTATTTTACTATGAATAGATCTTTTGATTTTGAAGATATTCGTCCTTATAATGATGAAGAAATAAATCCTGCTTTAAGAAGGATCACTGCCGAACCTGTGTTTCAAAATATTCTTGATTACCTTTTCCCTGAAGAATCCAAAGACGAAATTGTCGCGAAAATCAATGAAATTACTTCTGCAATTGAATTTCAAAAGGTATTCATGCATCCTGCTATCAGGTCTATTGTCAAACAAACTTCCGACGGGCTGACTTACTCGGGCTTTGATAATATTGACCCGGATAAAGCTTATTTATTTATTGCAAATCATCATGATATTATACTTGATTCGGCTATCTTACAAATATTATTGGTTGAACATGGTCTTGAAACATCGGAGATCACATTCGGAAGTAATTTAATGTCTTCCGAATTTATTATTGATGCCGGCAAGGTAAACAGAATGTTTATAGTTATTCGTGATGGAACAAAAAGGGAAATGCTTGTCAATTCTAAACGATTGTCTGCATATATGCGTTATGCTATAATTGAAAAAAACACTTCTCTTTGGATAGCTCAGCGAAAAGGACGTACAAAGGATGGAAAAGATAAAACAGAGCCTGGTTTGTTGACAATGTTAAATATGAGTGGTGCTGGCAATTTTGCAGAGAATTTTTCCGGGCTTAACATCATACCTATTACAATTTCATATGAGTATGAACCGTGCGATGTTTTTAAAGCCAGGGAATTGTATTTCTCGTTAAAAGCCCCATATAAAAAAGCCCCGGGCGAAGACCTGAATAGTATAATTAAAGGCATCACTCAGCAAAAAGGAAGAATTCACTTTTCTGTTGGGAAATTAATTAATGATGAGTTATACGAAATAGAAGAAAGAGCTATTAATGATGAAATTAATGAATTGGCACGGATTATTGACAAACAGATTTATGATAATTATAAGCTCTGGAAAACAAATTATATAGCTTATGACCTGGTATATAAAAAAAATAAATATGTGAGTTTTTACACATCTGAAGAAAAAGAAGCATTTAAACAATATATGTCAAAACAGCTAAATAATATAAAAGCTGATAAAAAAGTATTACAACAAATATTCCTGAAGATTTATGCCAATCCGGTTGTAAATAAAGATAATTTGAATCAAATTTAAAGCAGATAAGGTTTAATTGCTTTACAGTTTATTCTTACTTTTGGCAGTTAAATCTTTAGATTGTTATTTTCATTATTGCTTATCTTGATGAAGAAAAGATTCGAACCCAAAGAAAATTACCTTGAGACGAAAAAAAAGATCGGCTATGTTCCGAGAAAAGAGTCAACACAGGCAACCTATGACAGGATTGGCTTTAAATCCGGTCTTGAAGTACATCAGCAACTTAAAACAGATGAAAAACTTTTTTGCCATTGCCCCTCGGGTATTTACAATGAAAGCGATGATTATGATGCTGAGCTGATTCGTCATATGCGTCCTACACTAAGTGAGCTCGGTGAATATGATGGAACAGCATTGATGGAATTCAAGACGAGGAAAGAAATCGTTTACCGGATAAAAAATGAAACAACATGTACTTATGAAATAGATGACACACCACCTTTCCCGATAGACAGAAAAGCCCTGGGTATTGCAATTGAAATATCACTGTTGTCTAAACTAAACATTGTAGGCGAAGTACATATAACAAGAAAGCAATACCTGGATGGTAGCATCCCAACCGGGTTTCAACGAACAGCCATCATCGGAGTCGAAGGAGAGATCCCACTGAAACGAAAGAATATCAGGTTGATCCAGCTTAGCATTGAAGAAGATTCATGTCGTGAAATATCGGATATTGGTCATGTAAGGACATTTAAGACCGACAGGCTTGGTATACCCCTCATTGAGACGGTAACCTATCCGGATTGTATAAATCCTGATGAAGTAAAGGAAGCTTGTAACTATATCCGTTTTCTTAACCGCAGTACCGGAAAGGTAAAGACTGGCATGGGATCAGGCAGGCAGGATGTGAATGTCAGTTGCAGAGGGGGTACCAGGGTTGAGATCAAAGGAGTTGCCCATACCAGGTTGATACCTGAACTTACTCATAATGAATGCTTCAGGCAATGGGCATTATTATCTATCCGTGAAGAACTTAAAAAACGTGTAAAGGATATTTCCAAATGGTCGATTTGCCATAAGAAATTGAATTATTATAATTTCAATTTCAGGTACACACCGGTTACTGAAGCCTGGAAAAAACAGTATAAGATTATTGCCGTTAACTTGCCGGAATTCAAGGACATATTATCACATTTTACACAACCCGGCAAGATATTTGCTGATGAGATTTCAAACAGGCTCATGGTCATTGCTTGTCTGGATAAACCCAATATGACTCATTCTGAAGAATTCAAATCAGTCATTTCTTTGAAGGATATGGAAAAGATCAGAAAAATCCTTAAAGCTAAGGATAATGATGCACAGGTAATATTTTGGGGCCCTGAAGATGATATTAAAACAGCACTTGAGACCATTGAAGAAAGATGCCGGATGGCTTTTGAAGGAGTACCCAATGAAACCCGTAAATCTTTTAAAGATGGAACAACAATCTTTAAGAGAGTGCTGCCGGGTGCTGACCGTATGTACCCGGATACTGATTCAGTTCCAATCCCGCTGGAAGATGAATATATAGAGCAGTTAGGGCAAAATCTCCCGAAAGAAGTTATTGACATGTATCATCAATTGAAAAAATGGAATGTACCCGAAGATACATATACTTTCATTTTTAAGAAAAATCATTTCCCTTTGATCGATAGGATAATAAAGGAACTGAAGATTGACCCCAGGTTTGTTGGAACATTCTTTGGTCATCATCTCAAGTTTGTCGAAGGGCATCATATTCCTGCTGCTGAATTTAAATATAGTATAATCCATGCCATGTTCAAATTCCTCAAAGAGAAAGATCTTGACCTGGAACTGGCCAAAAAGATATTGCCAGTCATTTATGAATATCCGAAAATAGATTTCGAATCCGTATTAACTGTGATCAAGTATAAGAAAAATTCAAAGGAAGAGATATTCTCTCATATTCCATTCTTGAAAAATAAATTCAGGGAAAACAGAAAGTCAGCTATTAAAAAAGATGAGAATGACTGGATTATGGGCGAATTGAGACCGATTGCAATTGGAAATTTACCTTTGAAGGAATTATATGTAGCTGTAAATAAAATGAAGTAATAATATTTTCCTGATAAAATTTATGTTTTTATGAGTGATGATTTTTTCCAGGGATATAAAGGGGATGCTCTTGAGGTGCTTAAGAAATTCAATACCCGTGTCTGGGGACAAGCTGTGATCGATACAACACGCGGAAAGTTCAATGGAACCATTCTCCCCAGGGCTGAAAATGATGATGATAAGCACATTGTCCTGAAAATTCCGACAGGATATAATGTTGGCATTGACATCAAGACGATTACAGAAATGAAAGAAACAGGATACAAAAAAGCCAGTTATAAAATACCCGAAAAGGCATTTCCCTATACTCCCGGGTTGCCAGGTGTCAAGTTGTTCGGGACAGGCGGCACCATAGCTTCACGTTTGGATTACCGTACAGGTGCAGTTATTCCTGCTTTTTCTCCCGGTGAATTGTATGGGGCTGTTCCTGAACTGGCGGATATATGCAACCTTGAAACAGAAAAGGTTTTTGCAGTTTTTAGTGAGAATATGGGTCCTGAGCAATACAAGAAACTTGCAAAAGCTATTGGTAAGGAGATTAAAGAAGGCATTGATGGCATCGTAATCGGTCACGGAACGGATACTTTACACCATACTGGTGCTGTTCTGACATTTATGGTTCAAAATACACCTGTTCCTATTGTTCTGGTGGGTTCTCAACGTTCTTCTGACAGGCCGAGTTCCGATGCGGCCCTGAACCTTATGCATGCCATGTATACTGCCGGGCATTCCGATATCGCAGAGGTGATGGTTTGTATGTTCGGGCCAACTTCTGATGAATTTGGATTGTTACATAAAGGTACCAGGGTGCGAAAGATGCATTCCTCATACCGCTCTACGTTCAGGACCATAGGAGATATGCCGCTTGCAAGAGTTACACGTAAGGAGATCATTCCAATTAAAAAAAGATATAATCAACGCAGGAAAGATAGGAATGTGAAGATCCTGCCCTTTTTCAGTGATGAGGTAACTATGCTGTATTATTACCCTGGCATGAAACCTGATGCCTTGGATTTATTGGTTGAAGCAGGCTATAGAGGTGTGGTGATCGTTGGAACAGGTTTGGGACATGTGAATAAGGAACTTTATCCTGCCATTGAAAGAGCTCATGCCAAAGGTGTTCACATGTATATGACCTTGCAGACAATTTGGGGTTATGTACATATGTTTGTTTATGATACTGGCCGGGATATGATGGCAAAAGGAATCATACCGGCAGGTAATATGCTGCCTGAAGTGGCTTTCATTAAACTTGGCTGGGTGCTTGGCCAGACTGATGATCCGGAAGAGGTAAAAAAACTTATGCTCACTCCCATTAATGATGAGATCACACCACGAGAACCATATAATGGTTACCTTGTTTACCAGGGTGGCATTCCCGAAGTTGAGGATTTCATCAGGAGGGTGCACAAGTGATCATCGGAAAAGCCTGATAAGATATTTCTTGAAATTTATGAATAGTGAGATGAAAAGGGCAATGAGATATACTAAAAGAGTTGCCAGGTCTGCTGTTTTTCCACTGATTTCAATCCCTGTTATACGGTCAATGAAATATTTAATATAAGACATTGGCAAATTGT
>JAUWGC010000200.1 GCA_030606625.1 Bacteroidales bacterium
ATAATTATCAGCAATTAATTATTTTTGTTTTTCATAATACTAATATAAGATTCATTAGATGAGTGAGCTTATCAAACATGAATGTGGTATTGCCCTTATTCGTTTATTAAAGCCACTGGAATATTATCTTGCCAAATACGGAACGGCTTTTTATGGTTTGAATCGGTTGCATCTCCTCATGCAGAAACAGCACAATCGTGGCCAGGATGGTGCAGGTATTGCTAATATTAAATTTGACCTGATACCGGGAAACAAATACATTAACCGATTAAGGTCAAATTCCGTTTCACCAATTGAAGACATTTTTAATCAGGTTTACGATAATATCAATATTGTGAATGAGCGTAATCCTCGCTTGTTAAAGGATATCAACTGGCTTAAATACAATGTCGAATTTACCGGAGAGTTATTCCTGGGTCATTTGCGTTATGGAACATATGGTAATAATAAACTGGAAAACCTGCACCCGTTTATCAGGTGGAGTAATTGGATGACAAAGACTCTTGTAATTGGTGGTAATTTTAACCTGACTAACGTGGACGAACTCTTTAAGGTGCTGATTGAACTTGGGCAATACCCTGTTGAGACTTCTGATACCATTACCGTGCTTGAAAAGATAGGTCATTTTCTGGATGAAGAAAATGAGCGCCTGTATCAAAAATATAAAAAAGAAAATTTAGAAAAAGGCAAAATTTCAGAAGCAATTGCGAGGAACCTGAATATTCAGAGTATTTTACAGAATTCATGTAAAGACTGGGATGGGGGCTATGTTATTACAGGATTGTTTGGTTATGGAGATGCTTTTGTGCTAAGGGACCCTTCCGGGATACGCCCGGCTTATTATTATCATGATGAAGAAGTTGTGGTAGCTGCTTCCGAACGCCCGGTAATACAAACGGCTTTTAATGTTCCGGTTGATTTCATAAAGGAAGTAAAACCGGGCCATGCTATGATCATAAAGAAACACGGAGAAGTTAAGGAAGTTTTATGCAAGGAACCACTTGAAAAAAAATCATGTTCATTTGAAAGAATATATTTTTCCAGGGGAACAGATGTTGATATTTACCAGGAGCGGAAGAGGCTTGGAAGAGCATTAGCTCCAATCGTTTTAAAGGCTATTGACTATAACCTTAAGGATACTGTCTTTTCTTTTATTCCCAATACGGCATCCGTTGCATTTCAGGGTTTGATTGATGCAGTTGAAGATTTTTGCGTTAATGTTAAAAAAGATAAGATAATTCAACTGGAGAAAGAAAAGACTACTGACAAGCTTGAAGAGATCCTTACTATCAAGCCACGTGTGGAAAATATAGCTGTGAAAGATGTAAAGCTGCGAACTTTTATTACACAGGATAGCCAAAGGAATGACCTTGTCACACATGTTTATGACATATCATACGGTATTATTAGGAAAGGTATTGATAGCCTGGTTGTTGTTGATGATTCGATCGTGAGGGGTACTACTCTTAAGCAAAGTATCATTAGTATACTCGACCGCCTGGGACCAAGGAAAATAATAATTGCTTCTTCAGCTCCACAGATCCGTTATCCTGATTGTTATGGTATTGATATGACCAAACTGAGTGACTTTATTGCTTTCCGGGCAGCAGTTGACCTGCTCAAGGAGACCAATCAGCAGCACATCATCAATGATGTTTATAATAAATCAAAACCCCAGAAAAATTTACCCAAAGAAGAGATCATAAATTATGTGAAAGAGATATATAAACCTTTCACTGCTGAGCAAATTTCCGAAAAAATTGCCCGGATGTTAACCACCAAAGACATCAATGCTGAAATACAGATCATATACCAGAGCATTGAAGACCTGCATGAATCTTGTCCTTCTCATAAAGGTGATTGGTATTTTACGGGTAATTACCCTACGCCTGGTGGAAATAAAGTGGTTAACACTTCATTTATCAATTACATTGAAGGCAAAGATAAACGGGCTTACTAAAGCCCTTTATTCAAAAGCGTTACTGATCTGTTCTGCCAGGGAACCGAATTCTTCCGGTGTTAGTTTCAGTTTTGGCTTTTTGAAATCAATATCATATACAGTATTGATCGGGACAACATGTATATGAGCATGGGGAACTTCAAGTCCAAGTACTGTGATTCCCATTCGTTCACATTCTACAACTTTATCTATGGCTTTTGCCACCTGCTTAGCAAACAGGAATAAACCCTGATAAAGCTGATCTTCAATATCGAAGATATAATCAACCTCTATTTTTGGAAT
>JAUWGC010000003.1 GCA_030606625.1 Bacteroidales bacterium
GATAAATGACAAATATTAAATTATTTTTACATTTTTTTAAAACCTTGAATTCTATACTTTATCCTTTGTAAAAAAAAATACGCATCTTTGTAATAAACCATAATTTATAGTCAAATAAATAACATGAAAATCAAGGAAATAAAATTGGAGGAATTAAATCCCCAAAAGTTTATTGAAGAAAAAGTGAAGGAGATTTCTTCGAATGTCGGTAATGATTTAGCTATTAATGCTTTGTCTGGTGGTGTCGATTCTTCAGTTGTTACCATGTTGGGACACAAGGCCTTGGGTGAAAGACTTAAAACATGTTTTATTAATAATGGCCTGATGAGGGAAGGAGAACCGGAACGTATTGTTACAATGTTTAAGAATTTAGGAATTAACGTTGAAATTATAGACTCTAAAGATGCTTTCTTCAATGCATTAAGAAACATTACAGACCCGGAAGAAAAAAGAGAAGCTATTACTAAAGCATTTTACAAAGATGTTTTTGGTAAGTTAGTAAAGAATAGTGGTGCGAAATATCTTTTCCAGGGAACGATTTTAACGGATGTGGATGAAACAGTTGCGGGAATTAAGAGGCAGCACAATGTATTTGAGCAGTTAGGAATTGACCCTGAAGAAACATTCGGCTACAGGATTATCGAGCCTCTTGTACAGCTCAGAAAACCTGCGGTAAGGGAAGTTGCAAAGGCATTGGGATTGCATGAAGAAATATATAACAGGCCGCCATTTCCAGGTCCTGCCCTGGCAGCAAGAGTTATTGGAGAGGTAAGGCCGGAAAGAGTTGACACTGTGCGAAAAGCCACAAGGATTGTTGAAGAGGAATTAAGGGATTCGGGAGCATTCCAGTACCTAGCGATTCTGCATGAAGACAAAGTTACTGGAATAAGAGACGAGAAAAGGGATTTTGGTTTTCAGATAGAGGTAAGATGCTGGGAAAGCAAGGATGCCAGGACGGGAAGACCAACAAGGCTTCCTTATGATACATTAGATAGACTAGCAGAAAGAATAACAACAGAAGTGCCCGATGTTGTAAGTGTTACTTATAACATAACTACAAAACCACCTTCCACCATTGAAGCTATTTAATGCTTGCCAACTGCCATAATTATTTGTACGAAAGGGCTAATTAACAATTTAATCAAAGGAGTGCATAATATGGATACTGTCTCAATTCTACAAAAAAATAGTATTGGAAGAAGTTTTATTCCTAATGAGTATCTTCCTGATGGGAAAGATGAGTATTACTACCGTAATATTCAAACATCATATCCGAAGGAACGATGGAGGCATTTACAATCAGGTGAGGTCGAAAGACTTGTGAAAAATAACAATACTTCCGACAACTGGGACGAAATTCTCGTTACCGATCAATTTGATTCTGGTCAAATAAAAAATTCGGAGTTTATCGGTCTGGTTAGAATTGGAAGGGTGCAAAATATTATTCTTGAACATCACGACCTTAAGGTGCCTGCAGGTATTACAAATAGTGTGATCATTGCATGTGATATTGGAGATGATGTTGCAATTCATAATGCCCGATATTTATCACATTACATTATTGGCGACAGGTGTATATTGTTTAACATCAACGAAATGCATACAACTAACTATGCAAAATTCGGCAACGGAATTGTCAAAGAAGGCGAACCGGAAGATGTACGTGTGTGGCTTGACATAATGAACGAAACCGGCTGCCGTAGTATTATCCCTTTTGATGGCATGATACCTGCTGATGCCTATCTTTGGGCAAAATATCGGGATGACACTGCATTACAAGAAAGGCTGAAAGAGATAACACAAAACAGCTTTGATTCCCACCGTGGTTATTATGGTATGATCGGGAGTCAGTGTGTTATTAAGAATTCTCGCATTTTAAAGGATGTCAAGATAGGTTCCAACTGCTACATTAAAGGCGCCAATAAAATTAAAAATATAACCATTAACTCGTCAGAGTCAGAACCTACACAGATCGGAGAGGGTGTAGAGTTAGTGAACGGCATTATAGGTTTTGGGTGTCATATATTTTATGGTTGTAAGGCAGTGAGATTTATTTTAGGCGATAATTCAAATCTTAAATATGGAGCAAGGCTTATTAATTCATTTCTTGGGGATAATTCTACAATTTCTTGCTGTGAGGTTCTTAATAATCTCATATTTCCGGCACATGAACAACATCATAATAATTCATTTCTTGTTGCATCTGTAGTTTTAGGTCAAAGTAACATGGCAGCAGGGGCAACAATTGGTTCAAATCATAATAGCAGAGCAAACGATAACGAAATTCAGGCAGGTCGTGGGTTTTGGCCAGGATTATGTGTTAGTGTTAAACATTCCTGTCGATTTGCTTCTTTTGTGTTGCTTTCTAAAGCAGACTATCCTGCAGAGCTTGATATCCCGCTGCCATTTTCACTTCTCAACAACAATACAGCAAAGGACCAACTAGAGGTTTTTCCAGCTTTTTGGTGGTTATATAATATGTATGCCCTGGCAAGAAATTCATGGAAGTTTATGAATCGTGACAAGCGTGAAAACAAAGTTCAAAAAATTGAATTTGATTCTTTAGCCCCTGACACTATAGAAGAGATATTTAATGCCCTTCGATTATTGGAACTATGGACAGCTAAAGCCAGTTTACGCAGCAAAGATGATATTAAAGATGAGACAGAACTTGTAAAAACCGGGCGTGAACTCCTGATGGGATCTGAAGAGCTTATTAATGGTTTGGAAGTTCTTGGGGAAAATATGGAGAAATCAAATCGGAAGGTTATGATTCTTCATGTATATAAAGCATATCATGCATATTGTGATATGCTTTATTATTATGCCGTAAAGAATTTGTTGGCATATATGAATCTCAACCCCGATGCTACTTTTTTTTCTATGCAAAGTGCATTAAAGGGTAAACGTGAACATAAATGGGTAAACATTGGAGGACAACTTGTCACAGAGAAAGATGTTACTCAGATACGATCTGATATTGCGTCAGGCAAACTTGTTGACTGGACAGAAATCCATCGCAGGTATGATAGTCTTTGGGAAAGATATCCATTTGAAAAGCAAAAACATGCATATGCAACGCTTTGCGAGATATTTGAAACAGATAAGCTTACAAAAGAACAATGGGAATTAGCTTTAGATAAGGCAGTAAAGATTCAGGAATTCATCAGGGATCAGGTTTATATTTCCAGAAAAAAGGATTTTGACAACCCGTTTCGCCAGGCAACATACAGAAATATTGATGAGATGACGGCTGCAATTGGAACAATTGAAGACAATAGTTTTGTTAAACAAGTAAGGGAAGAAACAGAAGATTTTAAAAAACTGATTGCAGAAATGAGAAACAAAGGCAGATCGAAGTGAAGCGGAGACCCTGAAAAAGCGGGAAGATACAAAGAAACATGAATACATAAAAAATATACGTATCAACAGATAAACATTTATATTAACTTTTAAATAAGGAAATCGATTATGAATCTTAAAGAGGAAAAATATTCTAAGTATGCATTAGTTCGGGAAATGATGGATACTATCGATATAGTTAATAATTTTAACGCGGGCCAGACAAAAGATGTGGCTGGTAAAATTAAATCTATAGGCAAACTTTTGCTTACAGGCGAAGGATCAAGCCGGATCTTCCCTGCAAAGAATGCTATTCGCAAAGGTCTTACCTGGGGGCTGGATCTTAGCATTATTACTGATGGTTCCCGTCAATCGGCGCAATATGATCTTTCAAAATTTGCTGTTTTCTGTGCGTCAAACTCCGGACGAACAAAAGAAGTTGTATTACTTGCAAAGAAACTGGCTGAAGCAGGTAATGAAAATCGATTTGCTTTAACAGCTAATGAAGAAACACTTATAGAAGATGCATGCAAAGAAACTTTTATTTTGACCTGTGGATGGGAGCAGGCGGTGGCTGCCACAAAGAGTGTTATTGAACAAGCTCTGTTTTATGAATCAATCCTTTGGCATATTAATAACAAAAATAATGCTGCATTATGTTTGCAATTAAAGAGTAAAATTGAAGCAGCACTGACAATGCCGATTGAGTCGGGAATAATTGAAGCTGCAGCTAAAGCGCCGACAATTTATTTTGCAGGTTATAACGATGGTGTGGGTGAAGAACTGACTCTTAAAACTAACGAGATCACCCGGAAAAAGTCAGATTATTTAGAAGGTACATATGCCGTTCATGGTATTGAAGAAGTTATGGATCAGAACGATATTGTTTTTATAGTAGATCCGATTGATGAGGAAATAGACAAATTTCAAGATGTTTTGGTTAATGGTGTCGGACTTAAAGTTGTGGCTATTGCTGACAGAGACACACCTTTCACTACTATACTTGTGCCAAATGCAGGTGAGATGAACCCTTATGTATTTTTAAGTGCCGGATGGAATTTATTAGTTGAAATAGGTTTGGCTCTGGGTATTAATCTGGATAAGCCAGAACGTGCACGTAAGGTAGGTAATGAATTTATTGAATAGCACATAAAAAAACCCGGGCACTTAGTGCCCGGGAATGCAATTTAAATAAGATCGGGGTGTTTGGCCGTAATATTACTTCTGTATGATATTTGACATATTTTTATTACCAATGATGTTAACCTTTGCCATGTTACAGGTTCCTTTCTGAAGAACACCTGAGAAGTTTTTATTACCATATTCGTAAACATTTGCATCGTTCCAGTTTCCTTTCTGAGTCTGAAAAGCTTCGTTATCGTCTCCACATTGATAAATATCTGCATCATTCCAGTTTCCTTTCTGAGTCTGTGTAGCTTCGTTATCTTCTCCATACTGGTTAATACCTGCATCGTTCCAGTTTCCTTTCTGAGTCTGAAAAGCTTCGTTATCTGTTCCTTGCTGGCAAACACTTGCAAAGTTCCAGTTTCCTTTCTGGATCTGAAAAGCTTCGTTATCGTCTCCTGTCTGGGAAATACTTGTTTTGTTCCAGTTTCCTTTTTGAGTTTGTGATGCTTCATTATCTTCTCCTACCTGGGAAATACATGCAATGTTCCAGTTTCCTTTCTGAACCTGTAAAGCTTCATTATCTTCTCCTACCTGGTAAACATCTGCATCGTTCCAGTTTCCTTTTTGAGTTTGTGTAGCTTCATTATCTTCTCCACGTTGGTAAATCCCTGAATAGTTCCAGTTTCCTTTCTGGGTCTGTGATGCTTCGTTGTCTTCTCCTGTCTGGGAAACATCTGTAAAGTTCATGTTTCCTTTTTGAACCTGTGATGCTTCATTATCTTCTCCACGTTGGTAAATCCCTGAATAGTTCCAGTTTCCTTTCTGGGTCTGTGATGCTTCGTTATCTTCTCCAAGTTGGTAAACACCTGCTTCGTTACAGTTTCCTTTTTGAGTTTGTGTAGCTTCGTTATCTTCTCCACGCTGGTAAACATATGTTTTGTTCCAGTTTCCTTTCTGAGTTTGTAAAGCTTCGTTATCTTCTCCATGCTGGGAAACACCTGCTTCATTCCAGTTTCCTTTCTGAGTCTGAGAAGCTTCGTTATCGTCTCCATGTTGGTAAACACTTGCTTTATTCCAGTTTCCTTTCTGAGTCTGAATAGCTTCGTTATCTTCTCCACGTTGGTAAACACTTGCGTCATTCCAGTTTCCTTTCTGAGTCTGTGTAGCTTCGTTATCTTCTCCACGTTGGTAAACACTTACGTCGTTCCAGTTTCCTTTTTGAGTCTGTGTAGCTTCATTACTTATTCCCCCTTGATTGATAGAGGCAACATTAAAATTTCCTTTTTGTTCTGTTATAGCAGAGTTTTTGTCTCCTTTAATATGATGTTCTGCTTTATTGGCATTTTGGCCAAATGATACACTTGCTATAAATAATGCGATTGAAATTAAAATTTGTTTTTTCATGATTTTTGTTTTTTTTAGAGTATTATACATTTTATTTATTTATTTTTTTTCTTTACTTGAGTGTGTGATGCAAAGTAACCACGTAAAAGTGCCTGAGTCAATAGGGAATATTACCACATTTGGTTTATTTACAGCATATTGCAGGGGGGCGGAAATTACGTATTTGTCAATAAAAGCTAGGGGAATTACCCAGGTATTGTATGGGTGTTTTGCCAACTCCACGACAGTCAACTAACTGATTCTATGCCTTTTAGGAAGTATTTGCGGACAGTCTTTTCACTTTTCACTTTTCACTCTTCACTAATAGACAAAAATTCAATATTTTATTCTTGTTTTGATAAAATAAATCAATGAAAACCTGCCTTAAATAATATTTACCTGGTTGAGAATTTATAAATGGTTGTATAACCGTATGTATTTTCGGGGTATAGTATTACAGAAGGAAAGCCAGGTTTATTGGGGGAATCAGGGAAATGTTGTGTTTCAAGGCATAAACCATAATGTTTCTGGTATATTTTCCTGTTCTTACCGGTGATGCTGCCATCAAGAAAGTTCCCGGAATAGAACTGCATGCCGGGTTC
Organism: Bacteroidales bacterium; assembly: GCA_030606625.1. Taxonomy (GTDB): domain Bacteria; phylum Bacteroidota; class Bacteroidia; order Bacteroidales; family B18-G4; genus JAUWGC01. Next base: position 6,456 of record JAUWGC010000003.1, read on the forward strand.
GGTTGTAAAGACTTCCATTACCCTGCCAGTATGAGGTTCATATAACTCAGCTACTTTTGCCATTTTGCCACCGTTATTCAAGACATAATTGTGATCATATCCTCCTTCAACCTCTTTTATCCTTGAACCAATGTTATGCGGAGTGGTAAAATCCATTTCGGTATTTTTTACTTTCTTTAGTTCACCTGTGGGGATCAGTGTTTCATCTACCGGTGTATACATATCAGCATCAATCATAAGAATATGGTCCAGGATGTCTCCTGATCCGGCCCCTGCAAGATTAAAATAGCTGTGATGGGTCAAATTGACCGGTGTGGGCTGGTCGGTGTGCGCTTCATATTTTATTTTTAGTTCATTATCGTTTGTGAGGGTATAAATAACCTTGACTGACAAGTTGCCGGGATATCCTTCTTCTCCGTCCTGGCTCAGGTAAAACAGACTTACTGAAACACTGTCCTTGTCAACATAATCTTTTGAATCCCAAACCACTTTGTCGAATCCTTTTATTCCTCCATGCAAATGATTTTTTCCGTTATTGGCAGCTAAAGTATATTCTTTACCTTCCAGTGTGAATTTCCCATTGGCTATCCTGTTGGCGTATCGCCCCACTATTGCACCAAAATAAGGATGGCCTGTCAGGTAGTTATTTAAACTGTCAAAGCCCAAAACTATATCATCAAAATTATGCTTGTTGTCGGGTACCAGGATTGAAGTGACAATACCGCCATAATTTGTTAATTTAACCACCATATCATTTTCATTAATGAGTGTGTATAGGTAAATTGGTACAGTATCATTAACAGTACCAAATATTTCTCTTTTGATCTGCATAAGTGTCTTATTTGATTTTTGGTTACCGGAAAATTTTTCTTGCTGGTTATTCATACATGAGGATGTGATAAGAAAACCTGCAACTATAATACAAAGCAGTAATATATTCTTTTTCATTATAAAAAATTTATTTATTGTTAATCAAAAGTACAATTTATCTTCAGTTTTGAAATATTAAAAAGAGTTATTTATATTTGGTCTTTTCTTTTTAATTATTAATGAAATAAATATTCATTATGGAATATTCTGGCTTTTCCTGGATTGATTATTTAGTATTTATTATATATGGGTTGCTGATTGTTACAATCGGGTTGTGGGTGTCCAGAAAAAAGAAAGGCAAGGAAAGAACTGCCCAGGATTATTTTCTTGCAAGTAAGGCCTTGCCGTGGTGGGCCATTGGAGCATCTCTTATTGCTTCCAATATTTCTGCTGAACAGTTTATAGGCATGTCAGGCTCGGGATTTGCGATCGGCTTGGGTATTGCAGCCTATGAATGGATGGCAGCTATTACTCTGATAATCGTCGGGAAATATTTTCTACCCATTTTCCTGGAAAAGAAGATCTATACTATGCCTCAATTCCTTGAAATGCGATATGACGGTCGTGTCAGAACTGTAATGGCTTCATTCTGGCTCCTGGTTTATATTTTTGTGAATCTCACCTCGGTATTATATCTGGGAGCTATAGCCTTAAAAACTATTATGGGTGTTCCTTTGACTTATGGCATTATCGGGTTGGCACTTTTTGCTGCTATCTATTCCATTTACGGAGGACTCACAGCTGTGGCATGGACGGATGTTGTTCAGGTGGTATTTCTTATTGGAGGAGGTTTGCTGACCACCTTCCTTGCACTGGACGCTGTCGGGGAAGGAGATGGTATTATAGCAGGCTTCAAGGGATTGCTCCAGCAGGCACCGGAGAAATTTGACATGATCCTGGAAAAAGGTAAGCTTATGATCCCGGATGGCCAGGGTGGTACCAAGGATGCATACCTGGATCTTCCCGGCATTGGCGTGTTGGTTGGAGGTATGTGGATTGCGAATATTTCTTATTGGGGATTCAATCAATATATCATCCAGCGGGGATTGGCAGCCAAGAATATCCGTGAGGCACAGAGAGGCGTGATCTTTGCCGGATTCCTGAAAATATTGATTCCCATGATCGTGGTTATCCCTGGTATAGCAGCATTTGTTTTGACAAAGGATACGTCCACAGTAATAGAACCTTCTGATAAAGCTTATCCCTGGCTTCTTCACCAGTTTGTGCCCATCGGTTTGAAAGGATTGGCATTTGCTGCTCTGGCTGCTGCGGTTGTTTCTTCTTTAGCGTCAATGTTGAATTCAACATCCACTATATTTACTCTGGATATATATAAAAAGTTCATCAATAAAAAGGTCACTAATGTACAAATGGTTACTGTGGGCAGAATAACCAGTTTTGCTGCCTTGGTTATTGCTGTGCTTACTGCGAAGCCGCTACTTGGCAATCTCGACCAGGCATTTCAGTACATCCAGGAATTTACAGGGTTCGTGACGCCGGGAATAGTGGTCATCTTTTGTTTTGGCTTGTTCTGGAAAGGCATGAAAGCTAATGCAGCTCTTTTGGTTGCTATATTGACTATCCCGCTTTCCTTCATTTTCAAGGTAGTATGGCCCGGCTTGCCTTTCCTCGATAGAATGGGTGTGGTCTTCCTGGTCCTGGCTTTAATAGGTATCATTGCCAGTATGCTCCAATCCACGGCTAATGATCCCAAAGCCATTAAGTACCATAAGGGATTATTTCATACAGGCCCCGTGTTCAATGCCGGTGCCATTATTCTTTCAGCCATTGTTGCTGTACTCTACTTAATATACTGGTAAGTGAGAAAGGAAAGATCTGGTTATCTTCTACCGGTGTATTCATATGCTCCGAGGTCCGGATCGATCATACGACTATTCTCATCAATATCTTTTTCAATGATAAGGGGATAGGGAGAAGTATTGATCACATCCATATTGCCTGCATCAATAGCAGGTGATAAACTGTCCAGATGGTAATCGTTCTTAATATAATTCACGAACCTTGGGTCCTGGTTTTTAAAACATCCGGGAAAAAATGCCGGGTCTGATATGTTAAGCTCAGTTCTGAGGAGGCAGTTCTCAAATTTATAATTGAAGGATGCCCCGTTATGTTTGTCCAGAATAATTTCTTCAGAAAGATTGCCATAATTGATGCAATTACCGAAATAAGCATCCAGATCAAAAGTGTATGTTGTATTGTTAATATCAACAAAATAATTGGTCAGGGCGAGATTCTGGGCCTGCCTGACCGAGTGGTTCCAGTAATTGGCAAAGGTGCACTGACGGAAGTCATAATTGCCTCCCCAGGTCAGGGCAATACCGTGACTGCCACAATTGGCAATAACATTATTGATACCGGTTATTTCATACCAACGTGCCAGGATACCTATACCACTCATATTTTCGATGATGGTATTGGTCAGCAGCAGATGCCTTGCCAATGGGTCGTGAATGTTCAGCATCTCAGCCTGGATGCCAATGAAGCCATTACGAATGATAGCATAATTGATTTCATTATCTGTGCTTCCCTCGTTGATCCATATCCTGTCCCATTGACCAGGTATATCCTGATAATAGTGCTCAAGCTTGTCACCCTGGAAAATAACCGGTTGGTCTTTCTCACCATTAACTTCCAATTTTCCGCCTCTGTATATCCACATCCCGGATCCGTTATGGAAGTGTATTTGCACACCAGGGTCAATCGTCAGGGAACCGCTGGAATCAACAACAGCATAGCCATAGACAAGATATGGCTTCAGGTTATCCCAGGTAGTATCGCTGTTTTCATGTGCGACGATCTTGTATGGAGGAAGTCCCGGCTTGTAAGTGTCAGCTATAATATAATAAGCATTTTGCCCCCAGGCAAAAAGGTCTACATCCTGAAAATTCCCGTTAGTTATGAAGATGATCGAATCTGTAACCACAAATGGTGAAGTGATATCATTAGGATCAATTGTAACGCGTATGAAAACATAGATGCTGTCGTCGGCAGCAATCGCAACATCATTTTCCTGGATGGATGGTGAACCGTCAATATTGATCCGGTAATTGGAATTGTTACCTCCGGCAAGACGAATGGTTGAAATATTGATTTGTTTATTATGGGTATTATAAACCTTTAAATATTGTGTGACCGAACCAACGGTTGCAAAGACAGTGTCGAATACAATGGAATCAGTTGAAAAACTAAGCTTTATAGCCGGATCATCATCAATATTGTCCTGTTTTCTGCAAGCACTGAAGGATATTATGAATGCCGGTATCAGCATACAAATGACCTGAATGATAATTTTCTGAAAATGATTCATCATAATTCTCTTCAACCAGCACAATAATTTATTTCAGTGGAAATATAATCAATTCTTTTAACATACGTTTTTATAAAATAAATATTGTATGTTCACCAGTTAAACATTATTAAAAAATATCTTTGTACACTTATCAACAAACATAGCAGTTTATGAAACGAAATATTGTTATTGTCTGCATAATCTTTATTTCAGTTCTTATTCTTTCTTCTAACCGGTCATATGCCCAGTTCGGAAAAGAATTTCAGGATGAGGACAAAACCACTATGTCCAGCCGGTTCTTCCTTGGCGGAGGATTTAGCTTTTGGATATATCCTAATGATGGTTATATATATGTGTCTCCATTATTGGGTTATCACTTATCTCCCAGTTTTGATATCGGGGTAAGGTTGATTTACAGCTATTATTGGTATGATGACAATTATTGGAAATTTCACGCCAATGATTACGGAGCAGGTTTTTTTGTCAGGTATTATTTATTCTTTTTCAGGAACCTGTTTCTGCATGCCGAATATGAATTTCTCAGCCATGAACAACCTTTGCTTGATTATCAAACTGGTGAAATTATTATGGAACGTGTTCCTTTGAATAATTTTTTTGTTGGAGTTGGTTACCGCCAGTGGTTTTCTCAAAAAGCATTTCTCAGCATAGCAGTTTTGTTTAATCTCAACGAGACAGAATACTCACCTCAGAATCCGATTTTCAGAATAGGAATTGGCGTCGGGCTTTAAGGTGCCAGATGTCATATGTCGTTGGTAAGTTGGCAGGAAGAGTCGACAGTCAACAGTAGGGAATCAGCAAGATCATTTACTCCTCAGGAATATTTTTCAGAATTTCCAGGGTTAAATCCCAGAATTTCTGAACAGTATCTATATTAAGCCTTTCATCCGGGGAATGTACTCCCCTAAGGGTCGGGCCATAAGAGATCATGTCCATTTCCGGGTACTTGTCTCCGATCAATCCGCATTCAAGTCCCGCATGAACAGCAAGTACTTTGGGAGCTTGATTGAACAATTGTTGATAAAGCTTTGCTGTCAGTGCGACGATCTCTGAATTGGGATCGGGTGTCCATCCGGGGTAACCATCTGAATGAGTGACTTTTGCTCCAGCCAGTTTAAATACACTTGTAACCATATTACAAACATCTTTCTTTGCTGGTTCCACAGAGCTGCGCTGACTTGTGGTGATCCTGATAAAATCGTTTTCCGTTTTGACAGATGCAAGGTTTGTTGACGTTTCCACAAAATCAGGAATATCAGCTGACATTGCAATGACACCATGAGGGCAGGCGTAAATAGCATTTATCAATTTATATTGGGAATCCGGATCCATTACATATGAAGGTTTCTTGGCCGGTTCAACAGTAATGACCACATCCGGTTCTGTTATCCTGAGCTCTGCCTTTATCACCTTCTCAAATGCTTTTATATTATTAATGAATTTTTCTTTATTATTTTCCGGAACCATGACAATAGCATATGCCTCCCTGGCAATTGCATTTCTCAGGTTTCCTCCGTCAAACACAGAAAGACGAATATTATATTTTTCGGTGCCTGACAATAATATTCTGTTGAGTATCTTGTTTGCATTTCCCAGTCCCTTGTTGATATCATCACCTGAATGTCCGCCTTTCAGGCCGGCTACCCTGATGGTGAGTGCTTCACAGTCTTCGGGAATATTTTCTTTTTTGAAAGGAAGATTGGCAAGAGTATCAATACCTCCGGCACAGCCGATGAATAGTTCTCCTTCATCTTCCGAATCGAGATTGAGTAAGATATTTCCTTTCAGAAAACCAGGTTTGAGGCCGAAAGCACCGGTTAATCCTGTTTCTTCATCAATTGTGAAAAAACATTCGACTGGTCCGTGTTCGATATCTGTTGCTTCAAGGATGGCCAGTTGTGTAGCAATGCCAATTCCATCATCGGCGCCAAGGGTGGTTCCTCTTGCCTTTACCCAGCCGTCTTCAATATATGTTTCAATAGGATCTTTTTCAAAATTATGATCCGTATCCTGGTTTTTTTCACAGACCATATCAAGGTGGCTTTGCAAGATAACTGGCTTAAGTTTTTCTTTTCCCCTGGTTGCCGGTTTGCGGATCAGGATGTTACCGATCTCATCCTGAATAGTTTCAAGATTGTGGTCATGACCAAATTGAATGATATATTTAGCGATCTTCTCCTCTTTTTTCGATGGGCGGGGAATCTTTAAGATTTCTCCAAAATAATACCAAACTATTTCAGGTTGCAACTTGTATATTTCTTCGTTCATCGTTATGATTCTATTTTTTATGAGGAACAAAAATAAGATTAATTGCTTAATCCGCATAATTTCAAGAAGGAACGGGATTTCATTTAGTTAAACATGCAGTTGTTTAAAGTTTATAGTTAAAAAGATAGTAAAATAGCAAGAATTTAAGATATTTGCTGCAAAATCACGATAGATGAATTGTTCTGAAAAATCTCTTTTTACCTTTTGTGAACAGGTTTTTACAAAGATGGGCTTTAGCCATGAAGATGCATGGCAGGCATCTGATATTCTGATCAGGGCTGAGTTGAGGGGAATTCACACTCATGGACTGGTTCGTTTGCCGGAGTATGTTAAACTATGGAAAAAAGGAATGATCAACACTAAGCCGGAAATCAGGATCATCAATGAAACACCAAGTACCATGTTAATAGATGCTGATGGCAGTTTGGGATTAGTGGTCGCCCCAAAAGCTATGCAGAAGGCAATTGATAAAGCCGCAGAGGTTGGTACCGGCTGGGTGGCCGTCAGGAATTCGAAACATTTTGGTATTGCAGGTTATTATGCCATGATGGCCCTTGAACGGGAAATGATCGGTATCACCATGACCAATTCACAACCTCTTGTAGCTCCTACATTTTCTTTAAGGTTATTGATAGGCACAAACCCTATTGCTGTGGCAATACCGGCAGCTACTGAGCCTCCGTTTGTAGCTGATTTTGCTACTTCTTCCATTGCCAGGGGTAAACTTGATGACATGAGTGAGAAAGGAAAAGATGTACCGGAGGGATTGGTCCAGGATAAATATGGCGCACCTTCAACCCGGCCCGATATTTTAACTGATGGCGGAGCTATTCTTCCATTGGGAGGGGACAGGGAACATAGTAGTCATAAAGGGTATTGTATTTCTGCTATCGTTGATATTATGAGTGCAGTCCTTTCAGGTGCCAATTTTGGCCCGGCAGTTGTTCCTTCCCTTGAGTATATAAAGGGTACCGGAAAGGACAAGGATAAAGGAATGGGGCATTTTTTTGGTGCCATGCGGATAGATGCTTTTCAGACAGCGGAAGAATTTAAGTCACAAATGGATCAATGGATCAGAACTTTCAGAAATGCTGAGCCAGTGATAGGGCAGGAGAGGGTAATCATCCCGGGAGATCCTGAGAGAGAGGCGGAATTGAAATATTTAAAAACAGGTATCCCAATTCCTGATAAACAACTTAGTATATATAAGAGATTAGGTGAAGAAATGGGAGGGATTACATTTAATTGCAAGCCAGTTCATTAATTAGATGTTTTTAAGTCTTTTAATCGTTTCGGCAGGATTTTCAGAGGAAAAAACGGTATTTCCTACTACCAGAACATCTGCTCCGCAATCGATCAATTTGGGGGCATTTTCCAATGTTATCCCTCCGTCGATTTCGATGAGGGTTGATGTTTGATTATCGAGGATCATTTCCTTAAGTTTCCTGGTCTTATTATAGATTTGTTCAATGAATGTTTGTCCTCCGAAACCCGGATTGACCGACATCAATAAAACCATGTCAATATCCCGGATGACATCTTCGAATAGCTGAACACTGGTATGCGGGTTGAGTGCTACACCAGCCTTAAGTCCGAGTGATTTTATTGCATTAACTGTCCTGTGAAGGTGCTTACAGGCTTCATAATGTACACTGATGATATCAGCTCCTTCATCTTTGCAATTTTCCAGATACCTGTCAGGCTTAATGATCATCAAATGAACATCCAATGGTTTTTTTGCATACTTTTTAATGTGTCTGATCACGGGAAACCCAAAGGAGATGTTTGGAACGAACACTCCATCCATCACATCGATATGAAACCAGTCGGCCTGACTGGCATTCACCATTTCAATATCTTTTTTGAGTTGTGAAAAGTCTGCTGATAATAATGAAGGAGCAATCAGGTGAGGCATTATATTTACTTTTTGATGGTCAAAAGTAAAAAAAAAGCGGAAATAAATCCGCTTTTAACCCAGATATGTTTTTAATATTTTACTTCTTGAAGTATGTTTAAGCCTTCTGATAGCTTTTTCCTTTATCTGGCGGACGCGTTCCCTTGTAAGGTCGAATCTTTCGCCTATCTCTTCAAGGGTCATTGGATGCTTACTGTTCAAGCCAAAATAAAGCCTGATCACATCCGCTTCCCGCGGAGTTAATGTGGATATTGCCCTGTCAATTTCCTTACGGAGTGAGTCATAAAGCAATTCTGTTTCCGGTGTAATATTCTCATCACTTTTCAGGATGTCATACATATTATTTTCATCATCCTGTATTAGTGGAGCATCCATTGAAATATGCCTTCCGGAATTTCTGATGGATTCCTTGACCTCGGATTCCGGAATTTCCAACAAATTAGCGATTTCATCTGCATTCGGTTCACGTTCATGTTCCTGTTCAAGCTTGGCGTATGCTTTATTGATCTTATTGATGGAACCGATTTTATTTAATGGTAAACGTACAATACGTGATTGTTCAGCTAATGCCTGAAGTATAGACTGACGTATCCACCATACGGCATAAGAAATGAATTTAAACCCGCGGGTTTCATCAAACCTTTGCGCGGCTTTGATCAAACCCAGGTTGCCTTCATTGATAAGGTCGGGAAGACTGAGGCCTTGATTTTGATATTGCTTGGAAACGGAGACTACAAAGCGAAGATTTGCCTTTGTAAGTTTTTCAAGAGCTTCTTTATCTCCCGATTTGATTTTTTGTGCAAGTATAACTTCTTCATCAGCAGTTAGCAATTCAACTTTACCTATTTCATGTAAGTACTTGTCAAGTGAAGCAGTATCCCTGTTTGTAACTTGCTTGGTTATCTTTAGTTGCCTCATATGCAATGCCTTGGTTAATATTTGGATTTATAAACGGATCGTAATTGACACCTGTAATAACAGGTTTAACCATTTTTTTAAGTACTTGATAATCTATGCTTACCAAGAAATTTTTAAAATCTTTTCTAATAAAAAATTTTACGATAGTCTTAAAAAATTGTTACACTATTCATTATCTTTATGAGGTTTTGGTAATAATACTTTACGTGACAATTTCAATTTCCCAGTTTTATTATCAAGGCCGATAAGTTTAACCATTATTTCATCTCCTTCTTTCAGAACACTTTCAACATTTTTCAATCTCATCCAATCAATTTCAGAAATATGAAGTAATCCATCCTTGCCGGGCAGAATTTCAACAAAAGCACCAAAAGGCATAATGGTCTTTACGGTTCCCTGGTATACTTGTCCCACTTCCGGAACGGTGATGATGACTTTGATCCTTTCCTTGGCGGCATCAATGGACTGTTTATCACTTGAAACAATATCCACAATACCATATTCGCCTTCTTCTTCAATGACAATAGTGGTATTTGTTTCCTGTTGAATATCCTGGATTACCTTTCCTCCAGGGCCAATGATGGCTCCAATGAATTCCTTGCTAATAATCATTTTTTCTATTCTCGGAACATGCGGTTTATAGTCCGGCCTTGGCTCAGAAATTGTTTTTTCCATGATGTCGAGGATGTGAATACGGCCTTTTCTTGCTTGTTCGAGAGCTTCCTCCATTATTTCGAATGACAAGCCTTCACACTTGATATCCATCTGGCATGCAGTAATACCATCCCGTGTACCGGTCACTTTAAAATCCATGTCTCCAAGATGGTCTTCATCGCCAAGGATATCAGAAAGGATAGAATATTTTTCTGATTCATTATCAGTGATCAGTCCCATAGCTATTCCTGAAACAGGTTTGAATATCTTAACTCCGGCATCCATCAGGGCAAGGGTTCCGCCACATACGGTTGCCATTGATGATGAACCATTTGATTCGAGGATATCAGAAACCAGCCGTATAGTATATGGATTGTCTTCACCATCCGGGATCATATGTTTCAGTGAACGCATGGCAAGGTTACCGTGCCCGATCTCTCTTCTGCTGGTTCCCCTGATAGGCTTTACTTCACCCGTTGAGAACCCGGGAAAGTTATAATGAAGTATGAAATCACTTTTACCTTCGATCACAGCTCCATCTATCACCTGTTCATCGAGCTTTGTACCCAGGGTAACTGATACCAGAGATTGTGTTTCACCCCTGGTAAAAATAGCAGAGCCGTGAGCGGCAGGAAGATAATCCACCTCGCACCAGATGGGACGGATCTCATCAAACTTGCGACCATCAAGACGTATCTTTTCATTTAGGATTATGTTTCTTATAATGTCTTTTTTCAGTTCGTAAAAGTAACGATTCACCAGAGGTTCTTTTTCCTGTCTTTCTTCTTCAGGCAGGGATTCCAGAAACTCAACCATGATTTCCCTGAATTTTTCGTTTCTTTCATTCTTGTCATTGGTTGTCGATTTAGCCACAGAATAAATTTTGTCCTTTGTAGCCTTAGTCAGCTTTTCCTTAAGCTCTTCATCATTTACTTCACGATCATATTCCCGCTTGACTTTTGATTTCTTTACCGCATCAGCGAGTTCCATCTGAGCCTTGCATTGAATTTTTATGGCTTCATGTGCAACTTTCACTGCTTCAAGCATTTCTTCTTCAGATACTTCTTTCATTTCCCCTTCAACCATAACAATGTTATCCATCGTTGCTGCAACGATCAAATCCAGGTCAGCCTGGTTCTGTTCCTGTATGGTTGGGTTAATAATATAGTTACCATTGATCTTGGCAACCCTGGCTTCTGAGACGGGGCCGTTGAAGGGAATATCAGAAACTGCAAGTGCCGAGGATGCTGCCAGGGCAGCTAATGCATCAGGAGCAACATCTTTGTCCCCTGATATTAATGTAATGATGACTTGAGTATCCGCATGATAATCATCCGGAAATAATGGTCTCAAAGCACGGTCGACCAATCTTGCAATTAGAATCTCATATTCGGAAGGGCGGGCTTCTCTTTTAAAAAAACCTCCCGGGAACTTACCGGTGGCTGCATATTTTTCCTTGTATTCTACCGTTAAAGGCAAAAAATCAATATTTTCAGAAGCTTCATGTTTTGCCACGACCGTAGCCAGAAGCATGGTGTTGCCCATTTTAATAACTGCCGAACCGTCTGCCTGTTTGGCAAGCCTTCCGGTTTCAATGGAAATTGTCTTCCCGTCGCCCAAGTCAATCGATTTTACAATATTTTCGTTAATCATGATGTGTTTATGTTGAATTGTGTCTGTTTAGTTTATGAGAGTTCTTTCAAGATGTGGTTATAAGTTGTAAGTTGTAGGTTGTAGGTTGAAGGTTGTAGGTTGTGGATTATGCTCATGGCATATTTTTTATTTTGCATCTTTAATATAACATCCAAATTTCCATTCAATACACGGATTAGATTATGTTGAATTATAATTTTAAAAAAGTATAAAAAAGGCAAACGTAAATTGTCTCTTCCCGGATGTATATAAAAAGTGTCTTTATTTCCTGATACTCAATTTCTTGATAATAGAACGGTACCGTTCTATATCTTTCTTTTTGAGATAATCAAGCAGTTTTCTGCGTTTACCGACCATCAGAACGAGTGAGCGGCGGGTTACCAGGTCTTTCTTGTTGATCTTTAAATGTTCAGTGAGATGTTTGATCCTGTATGTGAAGAGTGCGATCTGACCTTCTGCCGATCCTGTGTCAAACTCTGATTTCCCGTAGTTCTTAAAAAATTCTTTTTTCTTTTCCAATGGTAAATACATAATCTTATCTTTCTGATTTTAATTTTGGCCTGCAAAAGTATGATTTTCTTTTGAAATAAACAACTGTAAATTTTGATTTTTCATTTATGATAATTCTAATTTCGAAATGATTTTTAATTTACCACCATGAAACCATCAATGTTCAGCAAGCACTAAGGATAGAGAACTGCTTATATGTAAATGGCACAACCGGCGGAATTATTAGATGATTGCCCTTTTGTGCCTTCCCTTTATGAATATGACAAAGGTATCGGTATTTGGAAATATCATGCAAGGAAAAGGTTTGTAGTGTATTAACCTTACCCCCTCGGTCCCAAATTGGAGAGGGGGAAGCTGAGCGTAGCGAAGCAGGGGTGAGGTTAAATCATATATCAAAAAGTCCACTTTAGACGGATGAAAAGTATTCTTCCGTAATCGCCGAATTCTGTTTTGGGATCACCGAAAAATAACTGGCCCATGATCAGGAAGGAAATATTTTGAGTGAGTGAAAAATCAATGGAAGGGCCAATGTAGAATGATTTATCATTAGGATTGAAAATACCCGCAAGATCAGCTTTGATCAGCGGAGTGACAGGGTAGGAGACCTGGCCAAAAAGGGAGTACCTGGCCCTTGTGAAATTTTTTGCCGTAATGTCTCTGCTTAGTACAAGAATATTACCCATACTTGCCGGGCCTGTAGTTCCGGCTGAATTGAACAATCCTGCGAAATGGATGTACAGGCTATTGCCGAATGTATAATTGATGCCTGCTGACGCAACCACTTCCCCGGTGGAATCACTGAAATTTTCTGCAGCGTGGAAATAGCTCAGTTCACCATTGAACCCCGCACCTTCTATCTGGCCTGACCATCCCATGCCTAATACAACGTCTTTATTCATGACGCCTCCGAGAAACTGGAAATCGTATTGCCATTTGTTAAACCTGTATATGCCGGCAAAGGTGATCTCTTCATTTTTTTCGAGCTTAAATGCCGATTCTGCCGATGATGTCATCCCGGTGTAATACTGAAGTTTGATGGCATCGCATCCGGGCCTTTCAATATAATCGAAATCGAAATAATTAAAAGTATTGAAGATATCATTGGGTGTCCAGACCTGGTTGATACCCCAGTTGATGCGCTGGCGGCCAAACCTGGCTTCAAAATCCCCCTGGGTAAAAACTATATTAGCCCTGTCGAAAGTAGAATAAATAAAAAATGAAGTGTCATTGGCAAGGCTGAATGTCATGTCTAAAAAGCCCTGGTCGGTAACCACAACATCATGATAACCGGGATAGTTCAACTGCACAATTTGGCCATAATTCATGATATTTCGCATGCCGATATGTGTACGAAAGGTTTTTGATGGATACCATTTGAAATCCAGCCTGTTGTTGATCGAATTCATAGTCATCCAACTCCTGTTGAAATCCTGTATCCATAACAACTGCATATCCTGCAGATGCCCGTTTAGAGAAAATTTTTCTGGTGTGTCCGTTTTCCGGGCGAATGTTATGGTTGCAAAAACCAGCAGTATTGTTAATAAAATGAGCTTTTTCATTTATTATTCTGATCTACCTGGTTATATCACTGACAACCTTGCCATCATCTATGGTTATGATCCTTCTGGCTTTATCCATAACACGCTGGTCATGGGTTGAAAAAATAAAGGTGATCTTTGACTCTTCATTCATCTGCTGCATCATATCCAGGAGCTCGCCGGTGGACTTTGAATCAAGATTGGCTGTTGGTTCATCTGCCAGGATAAATTTGGGCCTTGGTGCCAGTGCCCTTGCGACGGCAACCCGTTGTTGCTGGCCTCCTGATAAATTACCCGGTCGGTTGTTGATCTTGTCACCAACTCCCACGGATTCAAGTAATTCTTTAGCCCGGTTCACACGTTTTTCCTTAGACCATCCCTGAAGTTGCATGATGAAGGTTACATTCTCCAGTGCAGTCAAAACAGGGATCAGGTTGTATGCCTGGAAGACAAAACCAATATTCCGTAGCCTGAAATCAATAAGTTTCCCGGACTTTAAAGTCCTGAGATTTATTCCGTCAATATAAACTTCACCCTCAGATGGTACGTCAAGGCCTCCAAGCATATTCATAAATGTGGTTTTTCCTGATCCTGAAGGCCCTACTATTGCGGTGAATTCTCCTTCTTCAAAACTAATATCGATGCCATTAACAGCATTGACAGGGATCTTGGTTTCCCGGTAAACCCTGTGCAGATTTTTTACTTCAATTACAGCCATTTTTTTTTATTTTTATTTTTATTTTCCGTTTTATATATCCTCCCGTATGGCACTTGCCGGTTGCAGTTTTAATGCTTTTCTTGCAGGCCATATTGATGCAATGCCCGCAGTAATAATTACAGTTATGGTGATGATGATGTAAAACATGGTTTTGACCGTCGGATATACAAAAGCACTGTATCCCAATGCTTCAAGGCCTTCTGCCACACTGGCAAAATTGATACCGTATTTGCCTGTAATCCCAACAGTTATAATGCTCAGGAATATGCCTAAAACAGCTCCCGTGACCGATAAAAATATAGTCTCCATCAAAATCATCATAAAAACTTTTCTTTTGTTCATTCCAATGGCCATCAGCATTCCGATCTCCCTGGTTCTTTCCAGTATAGACATTAACATAGCATTAACGATCCCGAATGTCAGGGCAAAAAGGATGATCACTATCATAATATATGAATACTGGTCCATTAGAGTGATTATAGCTACCAATGAAGGATCTGTTTCTTTCCAGGATAAGACACTTAACTTTTTGAATTTATCTTTTAAATTATTTGATACCTGGTCAGTGAGATCATTGTTATCCAGTAAGATTGCGATTTCAGATGTCTTGTCAGGATCCAACCCGATAAGTTCAACAAGGCTATGGTTTTCAACAAATACATTCATCTCATCAAATATGGCATTGGAGGTTTTATAGATCCCGGCCACCCTGAATAACCCGTATGAAATATCGCCTGAGAGACTTTGTATCGTAATTACGACCTTTGAGCCCGGTTTTGCTTTTAGCTTTTCTGCCAATTTTTTACTGATCAGAATGGATGATGTCCTTGATCTTTTTTCAAAATAATTTCCTTTAACAAGTTTTTGATGTATATCAGTTACTAATTTTTCTTTTTCAGGAATGATTCCACTGATGATCACACCATTGCCCGAGTTGGCAGTACTTGCCATTGCTGTTGTTTTAATTCTTTTACAAACAGCTTTAACTCCCGGGGTTTGACTGATGAGATGGACAATTGAATCGGCATGATCGATCGTGAAATTAATGGATTTGTCTTCAAGAAATCTGGGATCGTGAATCTGGATATTGGATATCTCATTGCTGATTGACGCATCGACCTTCTGCTCTATCCATCCGTTTGATACAGCTATCATAAAGATGCTCCCGAATAATCCCAGGGCAATGGCAAGTATCACCACCAAACTCCTGAGTTTATTTCTCCAGACATTTCTCCATGAAACTGATAAAATCATAATCTTTGTATTTATATGTTAAAATTTATTTTCCTTTGAAAGCTTTTAAGATATTAAAACGCAATACATATACTATCGGGTAAATAACTGCCAAAAAAGTCAGGATAAGTACCACGATACTTTGATTCAGGAAGATGTTCCATTCAAAAGCAAATGGCATCACAGGTTCTGCATTAAACTCCGTCATGGCTTTGGCTGCTTCTCCAGTCAGCCGGATAGGATGCTTGAAAAAATGCCAGATGAGGGGGATGCTGGCAATTACACCGGTTATAATGGCGATAATCGCAATGAAGATGGTTTCCAGGAAAAGTATTCTTGAAAGTTTAAACCTTTGCATACCCACAGAGACCAGCAAGGCAAATTCCCTTTTCCGTTCCATTGTCATCATGAGCATGGTTCCGAAAATACCAAATGCCACCACCATATAAAGGATTCCAAGCATGAATAAACCGCTGATATTATCACTTTGAATACCCTGCATCAACTCTTTCAGCATTTGCTTCCATGTCATGATCTCATAATCATTTCCCAGAAGACTAATCAGTGTATTAGCGGTTTTTGCCAGGTTATCAGGTTCATCTAACATGATTGACAGTGAAGTCAGCCGGTTTGGAGCTGCATAAAAATATTGAGCATCTTCAAGCCGCATATAAACCAATTGGTTATTCATATCTGGTGCCGTGAAATGCAGAATGCCAATCACCCTGAATTCACCTGCTGCAGTGACACCGTGATAACCCTGGCTTAACAAAACTATTGAATCGCCTGTATCGACTTTCAGGTATTTTGCAAGGTTTTCCGCAAGTAATATTTCATCTTTACCTTCATTGAAGTATCTGCCTCTGATCAGCTTCTTTTCCAGGGCGGTTGTTTTATTTTCTATACCGGGGTGTGTTCCGATCACGGCGACACCTTTTGTCTGGTCGCCTGATGAAGCCAGGGCAAATGATTCGAGCCTCGGAATAATACTGGTTATATTATCTGTGGAAAGTAATGTTTCATCCAACTCCTCACTGTTCTCAAAGGTATTGTTGATGGTTTTATCATCCCAGTAACCTGGCGCGTGTATCTGAATATACCCGGTTGTGTTTTTAATGACAGTATTTATCATACTGCCATATGTTCCCACTTGCATGGATCGCATAAGCAGTGCAAGAAAAACTGCGAAAAAAACAGAAGAAATGGTAAGTATTGTTCTTCTTTTGTTTCTCCATAAATTCCGCCAGGCCAGTTGTATGTGTTCTTTCATCTTACTTTCTTCATATTTTGCTGAGAGAAGAAACCTTCCGGAAAGGGCTTGTTAAATTCCATTTCGCTGATCTCAATTATGGTTTTGTGACCTTTCTTATTGACAGGTTCCATAACCATTATTGATGGTAGTTTTCTATCTCCCATTTGTTTGATTTCCGAACAGATTTCCCTGTTAACCAACAGCATATCTTCATCATAAAATTCAATTCTTAGCTGGTGATATTCTTCTTTTGCTATCCAGACAAGGACTTTGCCCCAGACAACTGCAGCATCGGGTAATGGGATCATTTCGATCCGGTAGCAGTCGATTCCGTCGATGGTTTTATCCCCGACGATCTTGTGGGTGTAGTCATTTACATAAGAATTCATTTTCACCAGGTCATCGTTGGTAAAGTCTGATCCCATCCATGATTGACTCATCATTGATGGAGGTATCTTGATCATCCGGCTGATAGACGGCATCCAGTTCCACATGTCGAATTCCCTTTTCAAAAACACCTGGCCCTTGTCCCTTGCAGGGGAAGTGATAAGGATAAGGTAATAATCATCACCCTTTGACCATGATTTCATGGTAACATCCCTCGACCATGCCGGCCGGACGACGGTCATTTTCATGATTCCCTGACTTGATAACCCGTTGATCTTATCCTGTGCTTTTTGTACGATTTCTTTTCCGGTCGGGGTTTGTGCAGTCATATTAACCATACCGGATAAAATTACGATTAAAAAAACACTAACTATTTTATTTATTTTTTTCATTCTGTTCTTTTTGTGAATTTTTATGACTGAATACATCTATTATCTTTTGTGTTATTTCTTCAAGCGGAAATTTATCAGGGTCCGCAACATAGTTGAGACTCACTCCGTCCATCACTGCTCCGAAAAACAATGCCTCAGTAACCGGGTTGCTTACCCCCCGTTTATTATAGTATTTTGCCATGATGTTTATATACTTAGGCATAAACTCACCGATTCTCTCTTTCACCACTTTGAATACCGGTGGTTGCATACTGATGGCAAAAAATAATTTCCAGTGCTGGATATTATTTTTAATAAGCCTGAAGTTTTCATGTACCAGGTAATCAAATTCATCTTCCGTAAGGACTCCGTCACGATCGGGATCAAATGTTTCAAATAATTCATCGATTCCCTGGTTAATGATCTCTTTGATCAGGTCCTCTTTACTTTTAAAATAATTATATAACAATCCCTTTGAAATCCCGGCCTTTTTAGCTATAATGCTGATAGAAGTAGGATAGTACCCCTGGTTGGCAAAAAGTTCCAGAGCTGTATCCATGATAAGTTTTTTTTTGCTTTCCCTGATTTGTTCGTATTGATCTTCTGTGCGTGGCATAAGTTTGAATTCAGATTGACTGGTCATTCGATCATAAAACAGATAAAATAAATTCGTTGAATGAACGACCGGTCAAAAATAATATATATAATTTAATTTGTCAAGGAATTTTGTGATTTTTTTTACCACTGTCCAGTAAAGAGTTCTGAATTAGCTGGTAAGGGGTTATACGACTTCCTGTTTGCGGTGTAGGTTTATAACCGAATATTTTGCTTTTTGATAAGTTCCGCTGCGGATATATTACGAATTAATTTCATACTGCAATTGCAAATGTTTCTTCTCTGACAAAATGCAATCTAACGATTTTAGGATGTTTATCTTTTTCAAAATGGCAAATTACAGCGTCTTTAATTTCAGCTTTTAATTCGGATAAAGTATCGGCCTCAGTGAAGATACTTTCACCGAGTGATTTTGCAATAAAACCGCCTTCCGGTGCTTCTTCAACTATAAAAATTATTTCTCTCATTTCTTTCAATTTGATACAAATATATGAAAATAATTATTTCACGTGGCAGGCCCAGCTATTCCCTGCCGTTCAAAATTTTTAAATCACAATATTCACGATTCACGAATAAAATCTTTGTGCCGAAAAACGGAAAATCATTGATTTACGTAGTTTTTTGAGCATCCTCGACCCATAGGTCGGGATTTTAGTGAACCTCAGATGTCATCTCCCATTCGTGAGATGACATCTAAGTCTTAATCCTTATTTTATTGGAAGATGGTTTGTGAGTTATAAAAATAGATTAATGAATACAAAAATAGGATCAATGAATGCAGCCTATCTGCATTTATTTAGAATAAATAATCACACCATGAGGATGTGATTGGTTAGTTGATTATATAACGAGATAACACTGTTTCAGCAAACTTTTTTTCATTTCAAACGTATTATTGAACAAATAGCTAAATTGTTATTTGAAGAATTATAACAATTATAATAATTTGACCAGTAATTTAAAAATTCTAAATCAAAATTTATGTAAACATTTGATTTTTATCTTTTTACTTTTGTCTTTTATCTTCTGCATGAATAATGCAGGCTAAAAAATACCCTTAAACTTTAGATCTTATTTATTACTTAAGTAGTTTACGATTTTATAATAGTTTGTTTTACGATATATACTAATTTGCCTTACAATAAATAGTCTAAAGTAATGAAAATAAAAATTATTTTTTTCCTGTTTATTAGTATTATAACTGTTATTTGTGTTCTTTTTAGTGAATCATGTAAGAAGGATGATTCAGATGATAAAACTCCAGATGGTGGAGATAGCCTGCCAACTTTAACAACAGTTTCTATATATTCTATTACACAAAACTCAGCTCAGATAAGATGTGAAGTTACCAGCGATGGTGGTATCCCGGTAACAACAAGAGGAGTGTGTTGGAATACTTATTTACATCCAACCATACTTGATAGTATTACTGTTGATGGAGATAGCACCGGGGTATATACAAGTAATCTCAGTCTTTTAATCCCTAGCACAATTTATTATGTAAGAGCCTATGCAAAAAATAGCAAAGGAATAGTCTATGGAAATGAATTAAGCTTTACAACTCTAGTACAGCATTGCCAGGGAATACCTACAGTGTATTACAATGGTCAGATATACCATACAGTACAAATTGGCAATCAGTGCTGGCTTATAGAAAACCTGAATGTGGGAACAAGGATTAATGGCAGTAAGGAACAAACAGATAACGGGATTATTGAAAAATATTGTTACAAAAATGATCATGCCAATTGTGATATCTATGGTGGTTTATATCAGTGGAATGAATTGATGCAATACACTAACACTCAGGGAACGCAAGGAATATGCCCTCCGGGTTGGCATATACCAACCGATAAAGAGTTGACGACACTAATTAGTTATTTGGGAGGAGAAGATTTTGCGGGAGGAAGAATGAAGGAAGTAAATACAACGCACTGGTTGTTTCCAAATACGGGAGCTACCAATTCCAAAGGTTTTACAGCGCTTCCTGGTGGCTTTCGGAACAGCAATAGATACTTCTACCTTCTGAAAAGTTACGCTCACTTTTCGTCGTCTACCGAGTATTCTTCAAACCTTGCCTGGTATCGTAATCTTAATTATTTTAGCGATGACGTCCTCCGGTACCACGGCAATAAACAGTATGGTTATTCTGTACGCTGTCTTAAGGATTAGGTCATTTGACAACAATCAACCTTACCCTGTAATTTGTAACTTGTATACCTCATACCTTATATCTCACGTACTGCATTCCTGATTAATTAACGATTCACAGATTAACGTTCACTGCTTATCCATCAACTTATCAAGGTTTCTTTTAAATGATTCAGCACGCTGTGTTCCTAACAGAAAAAGCTTACCGTTGCTCAATTCAAACTGTATTCCGATATTCCTGCTGGCATTATAAGCAGAACCTTTTTTTCCATAGCCAGTGCGAATTCCCCATCCGCCATATTCTTTTATAGGTTTGTATTTTATGATCTCATAGTGTTCTATTTCTTCTGGCTTGATAGTTCTGAATTTCCTTTGAAAAGGAAGAAATTTGTAATGAACACCTTCATTATCAATAATTGTGATTAGTTTAATTTGGAAGAACATAATTATTATGGCAAGAGGAATGATCCCAATAACAATTAAAAACTCATCTGATGTATGATTACCGCCAAATGGCATTCCAATAATGATTTGTTGAATGAATACATACAACCAGAAACCGGTCGAAATGAAAATAATAATCCATATCCAAGGCTGATTGAATTTCTGTTCTTCCTTAAATCTGATTTTTTTCATTGTTGCTAATATTTATATATTCATGGGAATCCACTTAAGGGTGTGATCATGTACTTTAAGCTAATGTGAATTAAGCTAATAATTTTTATGAACGTTTTAAAATTGTCTTTCTGAGATCAATGTTCTGAAATCTGCACCTGATGGATTCTGAAAGGTCCGCAGATCAAACTGGGGAATGACTGCAAGAATATGGTCAAAGATATCAGACTGAATATCTTCATATTTAGCCCATTCCTGTACTTTGCTGAATACGTATATTTCAATAGGGAGTCCTTTTTCATTCGGCTGGAGCTGTCTGACCAGAAATGTCATATTGGTGTTGATTATGGGATTACCGGAAAGATATCCTTTTAGATATGCTCTGAACACTCCAATGTTGGTCTGGCGGCGACCATTTACCAGCACGGAATTATCAATATTATGTTTTTTATTGTATTCCCGGATCTTATTTTCAGTCTTTTCAACATATTTAGCCACATACTGAATTTTTTTAAACCGTTCAAGCATTTCAGGTGTGCAGAATTTAATGCTGTTCATATCGATATTAATCGAGCGTTTAATCCTGCGTCCTCCTGATTCTTCCATGCCCCGCCAGTTCATGAAATAATCTGTAACCAGGTTATATGTTGGTACTGTAGTAATGGTTTTGTCCCAGTTCTGTACCTTGACAGTGGTCAGTGAAATATCAATGACCGTACCGTTTGCACCAAATTTCGGCATTTCAATCCAGTCGCCGATCTTGACCATATTATTGGCTGATAAGGTAATACCACCAACAAACCCAAGGATGGAGTCCTTAAAGATAAGCATAAGGACAGCCGAGAGTGCTCCGAAACCAGCGATCCAGCCAAAATTATTCCTGCCCAGCAATATTGTAATAATGCCTGCAATCGCCAGAATATAAATAATGATCTTAATAACCTGGATATATCCCTTAATGGGTTTGGTCTTGCTGATTTCGTAGCTGGAGTATATTTCGTTGAATGCATTGATAGAAGAGAGTATGATCTGAACAACAATGATCACCATATAAATACTAACAATTAACTTTATAGCTTTGACAAGTAATTCATATTCCTCCAGAAAGTACGGGGTCAGGAAAATGATAATCAGGGCAGGAGCAAGATAGGCGAATCTATGGAAGACCCTTTTTTCAATTAAAATATCATCCCATATATTTTTTGTTCTTTTGGCAATTACATGTATAGCCCTGACGACCAACTTTTTGGTGATATAAAAGCCAATGATTGATATTATTAGTAAAAAAATGACCCCGGCTAGTTCTGTAAAAAATGTTGCCGGATTTTCTGATAACCCTAACTGGATAAACCAGTCATTTATATGGTTCATCAATTGTTTCATTGTAAAAAAGTTATTGATATTAATGTGTAGTGTAGCATAACATAACTTGCTCTGTAAGGAGTGCCTATGGCACAATCCGTAACAATACGTTTAATAAAAAAATCAAGTTAATAATAATACTTTCTCAAAACTAAACAAAAAAGTCTTTCTGGCAACTATTTAACGAATTCAAATTTTTATTAATGATTTCATAACTTTTAGTTATTATTATCGTATAATGCATCTAGCGATTTACATGCATCCTGATACAATTAGTTCCTAGCTAAACCTGAATCTCTATTTTACAGGTCCTGCAATCATTTTCATAATAACAAAAATCAAAAAGCTATGAGTCGAATTAAAAATTTATTTTTATTTATCATTCCTATAGCCATGATAATAGTACATGGTTGTTCTAAGGATGGTGAGAAATCGGTACCCATTAAATGTGAGTTGAACACATGTTGTGAGGAGCATGTAAATTCCTCAATAAATGTGGAATATACCCTGGAAGGTATAGGTGACATCAACCTTACTGAATTCTATTATGTTGATGCGAATGGGGAACAGATAGTTTCTAATCCTGAATATCCTTATACCATAATTACCACACTTTCCAACGCAAATGACATTAAGATCATGGCGAAGGGTATTGTCAGAAATGGAGAGATCAGAATAAGCTATTATGCTGAAGATAATGGCATCAAGTATGAAGGCACCGATTTTTGTGCTAAGTATCTGGAGGATTAGAAATTATTCCTTATAGGAATACCTGTTATACCAAATATTCTATCAACAAATTCATTCTTCAGGTGCAAACATAGGATCCCAGGGTGGCAGCATGATGGGTTCCTTTTCTAGTATTTTCAGGGTTTTACTATCGATATATATTTTATTGATCACCAGACGGAACATGTATTCGTCAAACCATTTATCTGTCATTATCAAAAACCCTTCATGTCCTTTTTTCCCCCAACTGTTTTCCAGCAACCATTTGTCTGCATTCCCATCTTCCGGCACGTTTACACCAACCAGGCTCATCCCATGAGATGAACCACTATCGAAAGTTTTTATCCTTTGTTCCTTGTTCATGCCAAACTGTACTCCAAACAGGTCATCATAGTCAAAATTATTGATATCCAGTGTTCCTTTATCTTTGTTCAGTTGCTTTCCCACATCACATGAAAAATACATGGGGGCATTATCTTTTATCGAAGCTATTGCAAACTGTTTGATCTCATCAACAGGCAAATTTATGTACTTCCAGTTTCCTCCTTCATGCATGTGGCGGTCATATTCAATCTCGTATAGGTTGTAATAAGGCCTGGTAGGATCATTCATAAACATTACGTAATCCTTTAAATCTATGCCGATAACTTTTTCATAGAAGGATTTGGGTGTGTATTTTGTGGGCTTGCTTATGTTCCCGTCTTTATCCTCATATTGCCACACAAATTCAGTAGGTGGTTCACCAAGGCAAAGTACAAGGATCCTGTAAAAATCGGTGAGCATTTTGATTTTGTGTTTTTCCAGATTAAGGTCATCAACATTATTGTGAACCATTTCCCTTAAGGTTAATCCATCTTCCCTAAGTTTCCTTCTCAGTAATCTTGACATCAGGCTTGTATTTTCACTGTTCTGACATTCAGGCATTACCGTATTGGGTACAGCACCATATTTGTCAACAATATTTACAACCCCGGTCCACTGGCCACCATCATTGATAGGGTGCTTGAACAACCATTCCACGATCCTGTTTTCCATCGGTTTATTTGCTGTGGCGATAATGGCTTCAAAGAAAAGATTGGCTTTTTCGAATTGATCCCAGAAAAACGAATAATTATGGGAGAACTGGAAATCCTTGAGCTGATATTTTTCTATGATTACGGGACGAAGAACATTTAAACCTGTAAAAAGCCAGCAACGGCCGGATGATTTTTGATCCGTTATTCCTTTGATCTCAACTTTATTAGAAAAATAGGGTGAGAGTTTACCCAGGTTGTCCCTGTTTATGGCTAGCTTTTTAATGTCATTGTTGCTGATGGCATTCATTAAAGCCTTTGTTTCGCCATCAATCTTAACAGATTTTCTGATCTCTTCCAGGATATCCCCGGTTATTGTTCCTTTTTCCTGTCCGAGAATCATAAGGGCAAAACCCGACAGCATTATTGTCAACATAAATTTTTTCATTGTTTTTTTTTAAATAAAATAATTGTTTAATAAAAATTATGCATGCTAAAAGTATAAAAAATAGAATTATGGAATATGCATATAATAAGCCTTTTTATTTGAAATCGTTTTAAACAATTGTGGTATATTTGTGCTTTGCAGGTTGCAGGTTGTAAAACTCTCATAACATATTATCAATATCAAAAAGAATGATTATGAACTATGATGTGATTGTCCTTGGCAGTGGGCCGGGCGGTTACGTTGCTGCCATAAGGGCAAGTCAGCTTGGAAAAAAAACAGCTGTTGTTGAGAAAGCAGAGCTAGGCGGTGTTTGTTTGAACTGGGGATGCATCCCGACAAAAGCATTGTTGAAAAGTGCACAGGTGTTTAATTATGCATCTCATGCTGTTGATTATGGGGTAAAGATCGATGGTGAGGTAGTGCCGGATTTTAAAAGGATGGTCGAACGCAGCCGCGAAGTGGCAAATGGAATGAGCAAGGGAATACAGTATTTATTTAAGAAAAATAAGATCGATCATATTCAAGGGTTTGGCAGGATAAAACCGGGAAAGAAAATTGAAGTGACCGGAAATAATGGAGAAACGAAGGAATACACAGCGAATCATATCATTATTGCAACAGGTGCCCGTTCAAAGGAGTTACCAAACATGAAAAAGGATGGTAAAAAGATCATTGGATACCATGAGGCCCTGGTATTATCCTCCCTGCCCAAGTCAATGGTCGTTGTGGGCTCAGGAGCTATAGGGTCGGAATTTGCCTATTTCTATAATACAATAGGTACACAGGTTACATTGATTGAACTCTTGCCAAATATTGTCCCGCTGGAAGATGAAGAAATATCAAAACAACTTGGACGGTCGTTTAAAAAGGCAGGGATGAAAGTCCTTACAAATACAATTGTAGAATCTGTTGATACAACAGGTAAGGGATGTAAGGTCAGGGTGAAGTCAAAAAAAGGCGAAGAAATTATCGAGGCTGATATCGTGCTGTCAGCAGTTGGCATTGCAGCCAACCTGGATGGCATCGGCCTGGAAGATGTTGGTATAACATTAGAAAATGATAAAATAAAGGTTGATGAATATTACAGAACGAGCATACCTGGGTATTTTGCTATCGGAGATGTAGTGCATGGCCCTGCACTTGCACATGTTGCTTCATATGAGGGGATAACCTGTGTTGAAAAGATTGCAGGTTTAAACCCTGAACCAGTTGATTATAACAATGTTCCTGCCTGTACATATACTTATCCTGAAATAGCTTCTGTGGGTAAAACTGAAAAGCAAGCTATAGAGGCAGGATATGATATTAAAATTGGTAAGTTTCCCTATATGGCTTCAGGGAAAGCCAGTGCAGCAGGTTGCAGGGACGGATTTGTAAAAGTAATATTTGAAACAAAGTACGGAGAATTGCTTGGATGTCACATGATTGGTGATAATGTCACCGAAATGATCGCGGAAGTAATAGTTGCAAGAAAACTTAATATCACAGGTGAAGAAATTATCAAATCGATGCACCCTCATCCAACTATGTCAGAGGCTTTAATGGAGGCTGTCGCTGCAGCATATGGTGAAGCCATTCATTTGTGAAATTAATATGTAACACTCCGGAACACACTTAAAATAATGTAACTAATCATTTATAAATTTCAAGTGCCTAAAGTACTCCAGGCACTCTAAGTACTCGAAGTACTTTAGTCACTTATGATTCATGACACTAATTAGTTACAAAATAATAAAGTTTATATATGGAATTTTTAAAAACTGAAATTTCCGGGTTATTGATCATCAAACCCAAAGTATTTGAAGATGAGAGGGGATATTTTTTCGAATCCTTCAGCAGGGAAGAATTTTTAAAGGGTGGGATAGATGTGATCTTTGATCAGGATAATGAATCAAGATCTCAAAAAGATGTTTTGCGCGGGTTGCATTTCCAGAATCCTCCCTTTGAGCAGGCTAAACTGGTCCGGGTACTTAAAGGTGCTGCTCTTGATGTGGCAGTGGATATCAGGAAGGATTCCCCTACTTATGGAAAATGGAATTCGATCATTCTGGATGAAGAAAACAAACTGATGTATTGGATCCCTCCCGGATTTGCTCATGGATTTCTTGCACTTAAGGACGATACCATATTTACATATAAATGTACTAATTCGTATAATAAGGAATCAGAAGGAAGCATTCGCTGGAATGATCCCGACCTGGATATCAATTGGGGTATATCTGCCCCCCTTTTATCCGGTAAAGATAAAAAGGCATCGTTTTTCAAGGATCTAAAAAGTGAATTTTAACTTCTCTACTGTCTACTGTCGACTTTTAATCGCTTTGCACAGAATAATCACTATTTTATAAACAAACACAAATTAGAATTAATTACAAGATATTTGGATAATGGGCAAGTTGATTGAGCAAGGAACGAATGGAAGAGATCTTGAGATCTATGGGACGCGTGTCCATAATTTGCAGGATATCGATCTGGTCATTCCTCGCTATAAACTTGTAGTATTCACAGGGATAAGCGGAAGTGGGAAGTCTTCTCTTGCTTTTGATACAATTTATGCTGAAGGACAAAGGCGTTACATGGAGACATTTTCGGCATACGCACGCCAGTTCATCGGCAATTTTGAGAGGCCTGATGTGGATAAGATCACTGGTCTCAGCCCGGTTGTATCTATTGAACAAAAATCGGCAAATAAAAATCCCCGGTCGACTGTTGGTACCATCACAGAGGTTTATGATTTTCTCCGGCTTTTATTTGCCCGGATTGCTGATGCATATAGTTATGTTACGGATGAGAAAATGGTTCGCTATTCTGAAGAGCAGATCATAAAACTAATCAGTCAACAATATCAGGGGAAACATATTATTTTTCTGGCACCATTGGTAAAAGGGAGAAAAGGGCATTACAGGGAGCTGCTTGAGAGCGTGAGAAAGCAAGGCTATTCGAAGGTCAGGGTAGATGGCGTTATGCATGGGCTGGAGTTTGGAATGCAGCTTGACAGATACAAGACCCATGATATTGAAATGGTTATTGACAGGATTACGGTATCTTCACCGCAAAGCAGCATGCAAAGGATAACCCGTGCTGTTCAGACAGCTTTAAGTCAAGGTAAGAATATGCTGATGGTCCTGGATGAATCCGATGGTAAGGTGCGTCATTTCAGCCGCCTGCTGATGTGTCCTGCTTCAGGCATTTCCTATGATGAACCTGAACCTAATACATTTTCATTTAATTCACCTTACGGAGCCTGCCATAAATGCAATGGCCTTGGTAAAATATCTGAAATAGATATTAAAAAGATCATACCCTACAAGTATAAGACCATTAGAAAAGGAGGTATTTCACCTCTTGGAGAGTATAAGAACAACTGGATATTCAACCAGATTGAAGCCATAGGCCATAAGTATGGGTTTGACCTTGATACACCCGTTGAAAATATTCCTGATAAAGCCATCAGTACCATTCTTTACGGTTCAAATGAAACGTTCCATGTCAAAAAGGAATATCTTGGAGTAACTTCAACATATTCCCTGGATTTTGAAGGTGTCATTAATTTCATTACCAATCAATATAAGGATTATAGATCTCAAAGCATCAGGAAATGGGCTGCCAGCTTTATGAACCGTATAGATTGCCCTGATTGCAATGGTACCAGGCTTAAAAAGGAATCATTGTATTTTAAAATTGATGGTAAAAATATTGCTGAACTGGCTAACCTTGACATGCTGGAGCTGAAGAACTGGGTGGAAGAGTTACCTCAAACGCTTGATGAAAGAAAACTGACCATAGCACAGGAAGTTATCAGAGAGATCAGAAAGAGAATACAGTTTTTGCTGGATGTTGGCCTGGACTACCTTTCACTGAATCGTTCTGCCAGGAGCCTTTCGGCAGGAGAGTCTCAACGAATACGGCTGGCAACACAAATCGGGTCTCAGCTGGTTGATGTACTTTATATTCTTGATGAGCCCAGCATCGGATTGCATCAGCGTGACAACCTCCGGCTGATCAGAGCATTAAAAGATCTGAGGGACCTTGGTAATTCTGTTATCGTGGTTGAACATGACAGGGAAATGATTGAATCGGCTGATAATATTGTGGATATTGGCCCGGGAGCAGGAAGACATGGGGGTAAAATTGTGGCTCAGGGCTCACCTGCTGACATGAAAAACTTCAATACCCTCACCTGTGAATACCTCTCCAGGAAAAAAGAAATTAAGGTTCCTTCAATAAGGAGGGAAGGGAATGGTAAGCACCTGAGATTATTTGAAGCCAGTGGAAATAATCTGAAGTTCGTAAATCTGGATCTGCCTCTTGGTACTTTTATTTGTGTTACCGGTGTATCCGGAAGTGGTAAATCCTCATTGATCAACGAAACACTTTATCCGATACTGAGTAACAAGTTCTATCGTTCCGGTTTGAAACCACTTTCGTTTGTGTCTGTTGATGGTCTTGAACATATTGATAAAGTAATAGAGATTGATCAGTCTCCGATAGGCCGGACACCGAGATCCAACCCTGCAACCTATACCAAGGCCTTTGATGAAATACGGAAGCTTTTTCAGCAACTGCCGGAATCAAAAATACGTGGTTATAAGCCCGGGAGGTTTTCTTTCAATGTTAAAGGCGGCCGTTGTGAAACATGTAAGGGTGCAGGTGTGCGGACAATCGAAATGAACTTTCTACCCGATGTTTACGTCATCTGTGAAATATGTAATGGTAAAAGGTATAACCGTGAAACACTGGAAATCCGGTACAAGGGTAAATCAATTAATGATGTATTGAACATGACTATCAACCAGGCGGTTGAATTCTTTTCCAATATTCCTTCCATATTGCAAAAGATAAAAACATTGCAGGAGGTGGGACTGGGTTATATTACTTTGGGACAACAATCAACAACACTGTCCGGAGGTGAGGCACAACGTGTTAAATTGGCGGCGGAGCTATCTAAAAAAGATACCGGCAATACCCTGTATATTTTTGATGAGCCTACCACTGGTTTGCATTTTGAAGATGTCAAGGTATTACTGGATGTATTGAATCGTTTTGTTGACAAGGGGAATACGGTTCTTATCATTGAACATAACATGGATGTTATTAAATTTGCAGATCATATAATTGATCTTGGGCCTGAAGGTGGCGAAAGAGGAGGGCAGATCGTTGCGGAAGGGTCACCGGAAAAGATCATTAATAATGAATTGAGTTATACTGCGAAATATCTGAAGCAAGCCTTGCGTTTAGTATAAATACCTATTTATAAAATTGTTTTATATGAGTATTAAAGAAGATGATAAGATAAGAAAAGCGTTTAAAGTAAAAAACTGGAATGAGATCAAAACATATGATTCATGGCAGATATTCAAAGTACTGTCGGAATTTGTTGAAGGTTTTGAAAAGCTTGGAAGGATCGGGCCATGTGTTTCTGTATTTGGCTCTGCCAGGGCCAAACTAAATGACAAGCATTATAAGCTTGCAGAAGAAATTGCATACCTGCTCGCCAAAAAGGGCTTTGGGATCATCACTGGCGGAGGCTCCGGCATCATGGAAGCAGCAAATAAAGGAGCCCACTTTTCAGGCGGCAAATCTGTAGGCTTGAATATTAACCTTCCTTTTGAACAAGTTGCCAATAGCTTCATAGATCCTGATAAACTGATTGATTTTGATCATTTCTATGTCAGGAAAGTCATGTTTATGAAATATTCACAAGGGTATATAGTGTTACCGGGAGGGTTTGGGACACTTGACGAACTTTTCGAAGCGATTACTTTAATCCAGACTGCCAAGCTGGTGCATTTACCTATCGTTATGGTTGATAAAGAATACTGGGCAGGATTGATTGACTGGATCAAGAAAAAATTATTAATTGAGGAAAAGATCAGCATCGAGGATCTTGATATCATTACAATAGTTGATAGCGCGGAAGAAGCTGTTACAGTAGTTGAGGAATTTTATAAAAAGTATGCATTGAAACCGAATTTTTAAAGAGTATAAAGTACAATTGATCTATAAAATCCCCATAGAAATTATTCCTATTGAGAATGAAGGCTTTCATTTGATGATAAATGGCGTCATTAACGGACAAAAAGCCAATCTGCTGATCGATACAGGTGCATCACGGTCTGTTTTTGATATTGAGAAAATTAAAAAATATATTGGTGAGGATCAGATTTTGTTTGAAAAAAATGAAAAACTTTCAACAGGATTGGGAACAAATACCATGGAAAGCCAGTCAGTTATAATTAATGAATTAAAGCTTGGTGACCTGATTATCAGTAATTATCAGGCTGTGGTGCTTGAAATGTCACATATCAACCAGTCCTATGCCAAATTGAACCTGCCGGGCATCGATGGTGTAATGGGAGGAGATCTGTTTTATCAATATAAAGTAGTTATTGATTATAAAAGAAAATCCCTTAAATTATATAGCCTTTAACTGTTGACTGTCAACTGTCGACTGTCGACTTTTTAAAGTAGGCTCACCATTTAATAATTTTTCTGGTAATTTGTTCATTAATATCCGGACGGATGCTTATAAAATACACACCATTGGAAAAATGGCTTATATCGATATTTATTGGTGATTCATTAAAAAAAACATCTTTCCATATTTTTTGACCCATGGGATCGTAAATACAGATATGAACAGGGTAAGAAACAATCTCAGTAGGTAAAACGACTGATATAAAATCATGTGAGGGATTAGGGTAGATGCGGACGTTTTGCTCATCCCAAAAATTGATGTCCTGGATTCCGGCATTTACCGGAGGTTTATTAATGTCCGGAAAATAATTGATACCCCCTGAAAAATTACCAAAAAGCAGGTCCATGTAACCATTGTTGTTCAAATCCTTTATGGCTGCACCAGTCCTGAATCCGGCAGGTAAAATAAAGGAAGTCTGGGAAACCAGAAGAAACAGGGAATCTGATTCGGTAAAAGCGCCATTTAAGTTACCTTCTATATCCTTAAAGTAAAATATTTTTCCTTGTTCTGAACCCACTAGCAATTCAAGTTCATCCTGAGGATTTCTGAAAAACCAGGGTGTGCTGTATCCGTCGTATGAAACATTATAGTCGGTCACGTTCACTTTTCCAAGGCTGTCGGTGACAAGATTAAAAACAGGTTGCTGGATACTTCCGCTGTTATGGAAATAGTTAAGGTTGCCTCCCCGCTCACCGATCACAAGGTCAGGAAGATCGTCCTGATCCAGGTCAACCAGAAAAGGGGTGCTGAATTTTCCGACATCTATCCCCTGGTAATTTGTGTCTTCCAGTTGAAAATCATCGGGATTGCTGATGCAGGAACAGTTCCTGTAAAATAAAATGGTTCCGTCATCGATACCTATCAGCATATCCAGATCATCATCTCCATCCAGATCGCCGAAAGTTGGAAAAGCCCCTGTGACTCCCAGATCTGATACATAGGCAAAATCATCTGAAATAAATTCAAATTCCGGATTTTTGGCTGTTCCCGTATTATGAAAATAAGCAATTTTAGAGGTGTATACTGAATACAATATCATCCAATGGTCATAAAATGAAGAGTCGTAATAACCATAATTACCGATAAAAAGATCGGTAAGTCCATCCTGGTCATAATCAACCAGAACAGGAAAGGCTCCTGAACCTACATCTATCATGTCTCCCTGAAGAAATCTGCTTGTTTGAAATTCAAACACAGGAAATTGGTTTTCGCCGGTGTTACGGTATAACCAAACGCTTGAATGATTCTGTGTAACGTAAGGATTAGGATCGAAAGGTGAAACGATCATATCTTTTATCCCATCATTATTAATATCAAGATATCTTGCCAGTGGCATGGAAAAAAGATCAATAGGCAGGGAATTGGATGGGAAATCCAGGTCATAGCTGATCATGTAAGCACTATCCGGTGTTCCGCCATTGACAAGTTTGATCAGGTCCGGGTAATCCACATCTCCGAGTATAAGATCCTTGTCCTGGTCTGCATCCAGATCGATGACCAGAAACGTTGAGCCTGTATGCCTGTCTCTCAGATGATTTTCCCATTGCTGATGGGTTGGAACAGCCTTTGGGCCAAAGCAGGTATCCAGGTAAACAACATTTGACTCTTCATTTTCTGCAAAGTAACCCCAGCAATATTCGGTTCTTTCATAGTCCAGGGAATCTGCTGTCCCGTACTTCTCAATAGATTGGTTTTTATGCAGTTCAACAAAAGAGCCAAGAGCCCAGAAAGTAAGGATATCCAGGTCGCCGTCATTATCAAGGTCGGTGATGGCCGGATAATCGGCATAAGTGACCAGGATATTGACATAACCGCTGCCATAAAAGGAAGTGAGATAAGGATAAACTACTAATTCGAATTTAAGGTCGGCCTGTGAGATATTCTTATATACGATAATACCCGGGTTGCTTTGATTATAGGTGAAGATATCGTTCTTTCCGTCCATATTATAATCTTCCAGCATTATCCAGTGATCAAATGCCGGAAAGGATTCAATATATGCCGGAGCATAGCTGTAATCAACGGAGTTAGATGTGCCATTATTGATAAAAGGCATCAACCGGTTTCCCTGCCTGTCAAAAACCAGCAGGTCCATGATCCCGTCAAGATTCAGGTCTATCTCATTGAACTGGCAGGAATTCATTCCACCTGCCCACGGGTATTTATAATAGTCTTTACCGGCTTTCTTCACCGGAATATTTTGAATAGCACTTTGTCCGGAGATGTAAAGTACAAGTAACAGAAATATGCTGAATAGCAAGATGTTTTTCATTTGTTAATTTTTGATTATATACTTTACTTCAAAATTAGTTAATTAATATCAGAAAAACTAAATTATCTTTGATGTAAATTATAATAAATCATTCTATGGCGAAGATCCTTGTAATAGATGATGAACAGAGCATTCGCAATACGTTGCGGGAGATCCTTGAATATGAAAAGTTTGATGTTGATGATGCCAGGGACGGTTTGGAAGCTCTTGAACTGGTTGATCAGAAGGAGTATGATGTGATCTTGTGTGATATTAAGATGCCCAAAATGGATGGGATTGAGGTGCTGGATCATATCCTTAAGAAGACGGAAACCCCTGTGATCATGATCTCAGGGCATGGAACCATTGAAACAGCAGTTGAGGCTATCAAGATGGGTGCTTATGATTATATTGCCAAGCCCCTGGATCTGAACCGCCTGCTGATCACCATCCGCAATGCCATGGACAAATCCACGCTGATCACAGAGACCAGGACATTAAAGCGTAAGGTCAGCGGGACCTATGATATGATCGGTGAATCTCCGGCCATGAAACATATCAGGGAGATGATCGACAAGGTTGCTCCGACCAATGCCAGGGTATTGATAACCGGGGATAACGGAACAGGTAAAGAGCTGGTGGCAAGATGGTTGCATGAAAAAAGCCAAAGGGCCACAGCACCGTTTGTTGAGGTTAATTGTGCTGCAATTCCTTCTGAATTGATCGAGAGCAAGCTGTTCGGCCATGAAAAAGGATCGTTTACATCTGCCATCAAACAGCGGAAAGGTGACTTCGAACAGGCCAACAAAGGAACTTTATTTCTTGATGAGATAGGAGATATGAGCCTTTCGGCCCAGGCCAAGGTATTACGTTCCCTCCAGGAGAACAAGATCATGAGGGTGGGAGGGGAGAAAGAGATACCTGTGGATGTCAGGATCATTACTGCTACTAATAAAGATATTAAGGAAGAGATCAAAAAGAACAAGTTCCGTGAAGACCTTTATCACCGTTTGAGTGTCATTATCATTCATGTACCTACATTGAATGAAAGGTCAGA
This sequence comes from Bacteroidales bacterium, assembly GCA_030606625.1. Taxonomy (GTDB): domain Bacteria; phylum Bacteroidota; class Bacteroidia; order Bacteroidales; family B18-G4; genus JAUWGC01. Next base: position 40,790 of record JAUWGC010000003.1, read on the forward strand.
AGACATACCTTTACTTGCAGATCATTTTATCCGGCAGATCTGCGAGGAGCAGGGAAAACCGGTTATGACCTTTACGGATGAAGCTATCAGTGAATTAAAAAAAATAACCTGGACAGGCAATATTCGTGAGTTGAGGAATGTAGTAGAAAGGCTTACCATTCTTTCCGATGACCCGATAACCGGTGAAAATGTAAAAACGTTTGTTGCTTCTGTGTGATGAGTAATAGCTATATTAACTGTCACTTTCATATTCCACTAAAATTTCGTATCTTTGCACTTTATTTGGCATATTCTTTGATTATCCATACTTACACTCACTTAGGGGCTGTTTGGTTTTGACAGCAAGGTGAATGGACTTGTAAGCATGCCGGGCATTCCAGATACGCCCGTAAATCCTATCTGAACTAATAATAATTAGCGAAAACAACTTCGCTCTCGCTGCCTGATCAAAGATTAGTAGATCAAGGCTTAATCCCGACACCAGGTGTTGGGACGGGACATTCTGCCGGTGGATATGTCTGATTCCGGCTGGGTAACAGGGTGTAGTTTAATTTCGGACTGGTCATGGAACCGCCTCGATTCCGTGATGAGATAAAAGAGGCTAAGGCAGGGTTCTGGGTGTCTGTTCCCGTGCTCTGCTCGAAAACCAATAACAGGATAAGCATGTAGAAGACAACTTTGTTCCTTGTTTGGACCGGGGTTCGAATCCCCGCAGCTCCACAACCTCAAAACATACCCCCGCGAATACGGGGGTTTTTTGTGCTTGTCACCCATGTTTCCATGGGCTTGGATTTGCAGTCATAAGTAAAAAATCTTTTGCAAAAATCAATTTTTATAAATTAAATATTTGCAGGATTTACTAAATCTCAAGACCCGGCATAAATAATTTGCATAAAATATAGGCATAGAAAAGTTAGATCTTAATTTATATATAGAATTCACAAATTATTAATTTGGCTTTGCTATTTCCCGTTTTGCCGGCTATTAAAATGAATCTAATTTTGACTCAAAATAAAACATTATACATCAACGAATTAAATTAGAAAACAACTTGCTTTCAGCAATGATATTTAATATATTTATATACTTAAATTATTTAGTAAATAAATTATTAATCATTTAACCCGATTAATTCATAAATTAATCAAAAAGATAAAAGGCTAAAGACAAAAGTTCATCTGCCGGAAAACCGGCTACACAGAATAAACTAACAATGTTGTTTGATGAAAGAAAAAGAAATAATCAATAGTTTTCTGAGTCAACTGCCGAGAAGTTGTCAGCATATAAATGACTTTTTTGAATCGGACGCTGAGATTATAGATTTTGGTTCAAAGAAAATGTTATTCACTACAGATGAGTTTTCAGGTGAAGATATGTTCAGAGATGATGATCCCCATGTACTTGGCTGGAATATGGCCGTTTGTACTATCAGTGATATTCTTGCCAGCGGTGGAACCCCTAAATTTTACGCACATAGTGTTCAGGTAGCAACTAATAAATGGAACGATGAATATATAAAACTGTTTTCTAAAGGTATAGCAGATGTTCTTAATCTTTCAGGAGCAGCTTTTATCGGGGGAGACCTGGGAATGTCAAAGGTTTGGCATTACACGGGGATCTGCCTGGGTGAGGCAGATAATTCACTTACAAGAAAAGGTGCTGAATACGGAGATTTAATTTATATAACCGGAAAAACAGGAGCCGGTAATCTGGAAGCTGCTTTAATGCTATACTCTGATAAAAAATTCATTAGTAAGATAATCAAGAGGTATAAGACTTATTTTAAATTAAGATTCGATGAATCTCTGGTAATAAGAGAATTTGCCAACTGTTGTATAGATACCAGCGATGGTGTGTTAAATGCTTTAAATACCATTGCGGAAATCAATAATGTAGGATACGAAGTAAAGAATCTGCCTTACCTGAACGAAGGTGTGATTGCCTGTAAACTTCTATCTAAACCCAAAACTTTACTGTTTATGGGTGAATGCGGGGAATATGAACTCCTGTTCACTATCAGAAAAGAAGATGAGGAGAAATTTTTAAACCAAACAAGGGCAAGGAAAATTCAGGTTAACAGGATTGGAGAAATTACCGGGGATTCAAGGAAAGTTTTATTCGAAGGTAAAGAGGAGATACGCTTTGACGATTTTGATATTTCCGCAAGAGATTTCGAAGATGTCAGGGACTATCTTAATGAATTAACTAAATATTTATCGCCATGAAAACGGATTCGAAAAAAAGGGTAGTCATTACCGGTATCGGACCAGTCACATCTGTTGGAATTGGTAAAGATGAATTCTGGAATAGCTTGCTAAGTAAAAAGATGAATGTTTGTAAAATACCTGAAAGGTTTGAAAAGAGCTACAGTTTCAAATCTAAAT
>JAUWGC010000148.1 GCA_030606625.1 Bacteroidales bacterium
TCACTTATGTGACGATGCTGAACAATGTTGGCCAGCTTGTCTATAACAAGAAAGTTGTTAACGACAATGTACTTGAGATCAACGTAACAGGATTCGAAGCAGGTATCTATATGATCAAGGTAGAAACTGCAGAGAATATCATCACCGAGAAAGTTCTGATAACTCACTAAATCCTGACCGTAAGGTTAAGGAACATGATATAAAGGGGTTCTGTTCGCAGAACCCCTTTTTTTATGCAAAAAACTTTATTTTTGCCTGTAATTGAAAATGTTAAGCAATGATCTCTGTAAATGACCTGGCCATACATTTTTCTGGTAATTACCTGTTCAAAAATGTATCCTTTATCATTAATGATAAGGACAGAATTGGGCTAGTTGGTAAGAATGGCTCAGGTAAAACCACTTTGCTGAGAATCATAGCAAAACAACAAACAACTGAGAAAGGAGAAGTTGTGATTCCAGGGGAGACAACGATCCGTTACTTACCCCAGGAAATGGTTATTAGTACACAAAAAACAGTATATGAAGAAGCAATAACTGCTTTTTCTGATATCCTGAAGCTTAAGCAAAAGATAAATGAATATTCTGCTGAGATTGCTATACGCGCTGATTATGATTCACCGGATTACCAGAAATTGATCAATCGATTATCTGAAGCAAATGAAAAGTTCCGGTTGGTTGGTGGAGAGCAGATACAGGCTGCCACTGAAAAAGTTTTGCTTGGCCTTGGATTTGAACATAAGGATTTTAAACGGCCTGTTAACGAATTTAGTTATGGATGGCAAATGCGTATGGAACTTGCAAAGATCCTTCTTGCCAAGCCAAAGCTCTTGCTTTTGGATGAGCCGACAAATCATCTGGACATAGAATCTATACAATGGGTTGAAGAATTTCTGGCTAATTACCGTGGCGCTGTTATGCTGGTATCTCACGATCGTGCTTTTCTTGACAATATAACTAAACGAACTATAGAAATATCAGATCAAAAGATTTATTATTACAAGGCTGGTTATTCCGATTATATTATGATGCGTGAGGAAAGGCTTGAAAAACAAATTGCAACATACAATAATCAACAGAAGCAAATTAAACAGATAGAAAGGTTTATTGAACGGTTTCGCTATAAATCAACCAAAGCCAGGCAGGTTCAATCCCGAATCGGGATGCTGGATAAAATGGATAAAATTGAGATTGATGAAATTGATGAAACGACATTCCATTTTAGATTTCCTCCGGCTCCCAGGGGTGGCAAAGTTACAGTGGGGGCTGAAAACATTTCAAAAATATATGGAAAAGACGTGGTACTGGATAATGTTGATTTTTCGATCATCAGTAAAGATAAAGTTGCTTTTGTTGGAAAGAATGGTGAAGGGAAAACTACACTCTCAAAAATTCTTGCAGGTGACCTTGATTATTCAGGGAAATTAAACTATGGCCATAATGTGATCATTGGCTATTATGCACAGGATCAATCTGAGATGTTGGATAGAGAAAAAACTGTTTTTGAGACCATCGATGAAGTAGCAGTTGGTGAAATGAGGCCCAAGATAAGGAACCTGCTTGGCAGTTTTTTATTTAGTGGGGAATCAATAGATAAGAAAGTTAAAGTGCTTTCAGGAGGTGAAAAATCCCGCCTTGCATTAGCAAAATTATTGCTGACACCGGTAAACTTCCTGATTTTGGATGAGCCTACCAATCATCTTGACATGAGATCAAAAGATATTCTGAAAAATGCACTTCTGCAATTTGAAGGTACACTTATCATTGTATCACATGACAGGGATTTTCTTCAGGGGCTTTCAAATAAGGTGTTTGAATTCAAGAATCATACGATCAGGGAATACCTGGGGGATATTTATGACTTTTTGGAAACCAAGAGATTACATAGTCTTCGCCAGTTGGAACAAAACAGTAAAACCCTGAGTAAGGATACCGGGCCACAATCAAGAAATAAGGCCATTTGGGAAAGAAACAAGCAAATAGAAAAAGAGATAAGAAAGGTCGGCACTCAAGTCCGGCAACTTGAACAGGATATTGAGAACATGGAAAAAGAGATAAACTTTATGGATGAAATATTAATGGATCCTGTGAATAATGAAAAGATCATCCGGTCACAAAAGATTTATGCTAAATATGAAAAAGTTAGAAAAACGCTTGAAGATAGTATGCATAAATGGGAAACATTTCAACTTTACCTGGAAAAACTCAACAAAGAAAAAATGGATTTGCGAAATCGTGAAACATGACCGGGAACCAGCATCCGGTATCAATACTCAATGATCCCGTTTTATCAACTTTTTCGCAAATGACCTCAATATCTCCTTCCTTGACTCCTCTTCATTGATACTGTCCAGGGATAACATAGCAAGTTCGTAATACTTATTCATTTCTTTTTCTGTGGCTTTGTCTATACCCAATTCCAGGAATATTTTCTTAATAGCCGTAACTTTTGACCGGTTATCAATTCCGGGATTATTAAACAACATGGATAGTTTCTGACAGGTATTATCATCTGCTGTTTCAAAAGCTTTCAAATACAAATATGTTTTTTTATTAGTAATGATATCACCACCGGTTTTTTTCCCGAATTTCTTCGCATCACCAAAAACATCGAGATAATCGTCCATTAATTGAAAAGCAATCCCCATGTTGACTCCAAAAAGGTAAATATGTTCAAGGTTTTCTGCATTTGTTTCGGCAATGATAGCACCAATTTTTAAGGAAGTACCAAAAAGAACAGCTGTTTTCAGCCTGATCATGTTCAAATAGTCAGAGATAGAAACATCAGGTTGAGTTTCAAAATTCATATCAAACTGCTGTCCTTCACATACCTCCATTGCTGTTTTATTAAAGACCTTAATTACATCGGTAAGAATATTCTTATTGATATTTATAAGGTGATCATAAGCCAGTGCAAGTATTGTGTCGCCTGAAAGGATGGCAATATTTTCATTCCATTTTTTGGATACAGTTTCCTTTCCCCGTCGTAAAGGGGCTTTATCCATAATGTCATCATGGATGAGTGTAAAATTGTGGAATAGTTCGAGGGCAATTGCAGGATAAATGGCTTCTTCTATATCACCTCCGAAAAGATCACATGCGAGGAGTGTGAGCAAGGGGCGCATCCTTTTACCACCTATGGATAAAATATATCTGATAGGCTGGTATAATTCGTCCGGTTTGCCAGTGAAAGTTTCATTTTCAATGGCTTGGCGAATCTTTTCCTGCAGATATTCTATAGAGTGCATTTTGTGAATTTTATTCAACCAGCTTTATAAGGTATTCTCCGTAACCACTCTTGCGTAATGGCTGTGCTATTTGGATTAGTTGTTCTTTGTTGATGAACCCCATGCGGTAAGCTACTTCCTCAATACATCCGATCTTTAAGCCCTGTCGGTGTTCGATAATCTCCACATATTGAGCTGCCTGCATGAGTGATTCAAAAGTTCCTGTATCCAGCCATGCAGTCCCCCTGTCCAAAATCCCAACCTTTAATTTATGGCGTTCAAGGTAATGTTTATTCACATCAGTGATCTCATACTCCCCTCTTGCACTGGGTTTAATGCTTTTTGCAACTTCTACAACTGAATTATCATAGAAATACAACCCGGGAACAGCATAATTGGATTTGGGAAATTTTGGCTTTTCTTCAATGGAAATGGCAATGTTCTTATCATCGAATTCAACTACACCATAACGCCGGGGATTTGAGACATGATAAGCGAAAACAACACCTCCGTCAGGCTTGTTGTTTTCCTGCAGGAGTTTCTGCAGGCCGGAACCGTAAAATATATTATCACCAAGTATTAAAGCAACTTTATTTTCACCAATGAACTTTTCACCAATTACAAAAGCTTGTGCCAGGCCATTTGGGACTTCCTGTATTGTATAAGAGAATCTGCATCCCAGTTTCAGGCCATCCCCCAGTAAATTTTTAAAGTTTTGTTTATCCTGTGGTGTTGTAATGATCAATATATCATTGATGCCTGCCATCATTAAAACAGAAAGAGGATAATAAATCATAGGTTTATCATAAATTGGCATCAATTGTTTACTGATGGCCTGGGTGATGGGAAATAACCTTGTTCCTGCCCCGCCTGCTAAAATAATTCCTTTCATTTTCATGGTTTTTAATGGTTTGATATGATAGTTGATTTATATTTTTCAAAACCCTGCGGTTTCGCCGCAAGATTAAAAAAATAAATTTAAGCAGATCCGCGTGTGTCAATATTTTCAATTTCAAGGCGTTCCAGCTCGATGTCATCTTCTTCATCAAAAATTTCGAGCAGAGGTTCTTTAAAGGCTTTGGTTGTTATGTATTTATCCATTGTTAGTAATAATGAAGGCAGAATGAGCAGATTGCAAAAAAGTGCCACAACCAGAGTGAAAGATACAAGGTATCCTAAGGCTTCTGTACCTCCGAATGAAGACAAAACGAAGACTGCAAAGCCACAAAACAATACAACTGAGGAATAGATCATGCTGAATCCCGTTTCCCGGAGGGCAGCTAAGACGGAATCCTTTATATTCCAATTGTTTATCTGAAGTTGTAAACGGTATCTTGAAAGGAAGTGAATGGCATCATTAATAGAAATACCTAAAGCTATGCTGAATATTAAAATTGTGGATGGCTTAATGGAAATACCCAAAACCCCCATCAAGGCAGCAGTTAACAGCAGTGGAATTAAATTTGGGACC
>JAUWGC010000113.1 GCA_030606625.1 Bacteroidales bacterium
CCGACACATTTCTTTCTACCAAAGACCTTAAAGGATTTAATAAAATTGGAAAGAACACATACATTTCCGAGAACTTTGCAGATTGCGATAAAAATATAAACATCGAAATTGATGCAGCTGTTTCCAGCCTGAAAATAATACGCTATTAATGCAGCATGTTTAAGTACGCTTTCTTTTAACCACGATGAAATATGCTCCTTCGTCGCATTTCACGTGGCAAGCCTTGAACCTTCAAGAAAATCTGTTCCAAGGGTTTCAAAATAATGTATTTGATACAATTTCTTACGGTAGATGTTTAAAAAAAAATCATAGATTTGCTGATCCAAATGGAAATTGGTATAAAAAAATAAAGATTTACTTTATAGTATTGTGCCAGACTTAAATATGAATAAACGATCATTACTAAAACTGTTATTTATTTTTGGATTGGTTTTCTTGCTGATGAATTCTCATACATTTGCTCAGAAAGGAACAATCAGGGGATTTATTTATGAAAAGGAAACAGGGGAGCCGGTAATTTTTACAAATGTTTATTTGTATAAAACAACCTATGGTGCTGCTACGGATGTTAATGGGTTTTACCTGATATCAAAGATACCGTCTGGTGATTACGATCTGATTGTATCCTGTCTTGGATATGACACTCTGAGAATACCAGTCAGTATTATGGCAGACCAGCTAATCAATAAGAACCTCTTTCTGGAGAGAGCTTCTGTTCAACTGGAAGCAGTGAAAATATCCGCTGAAAGACAGGCAGCCAGGATTGAAACCAAGACATCAGTTATTAAAATTACTCCCAAGCAGATCAATCAATTACCCAGTATAGGCGGACAACCTGATTTGGCACAGTACCTGCAGGTTCTGCCTGGAGTTATTTTTACAGGTGACCAGGGTGGGCAGTTGTATATCCGGGGTGGTTCTCCTATTCAGAATAAGGTGCTTCTCGATGGAATGATTATTTATAAGCCTTTCCATTCCATCGGGCTATTTTCTGTTTTTGATACGGATATTTTAAGGAACGCAGATGTTTATACAGGAGGCTTTGGAGCAGAATATGGTGACAGGATATCTTCCGTGATGGATATTACTACTAAGGATGGTAATAAAAAGCGTTATAGTGGTAAAGTAGGGGCCAGTACTTTTGGTGCAAAAGTCATGCTGGAAGGTCCAATTGTAAAACAACGTGATCCGGGTAAGGGATGTGCCTCATTTGTATTTTCAATGAAAAACTCCTATCTTAAGCAGTCTTCAAAGATTTTCTATAATTACGTTAATGAAGACGGACTTCCGTTTAACTACCTTGACACATATGGTAAAATTTCCATTCATGGGGCAAATGGTAGCAAGGTGAACTTTTTTGGCTTTCACTTTAATGACGAGGTAAAACAATATCAATCAATTGCGGATTATAGCTGGCAATCCTCCGGGGGAGGGATGACTTTCCTTGTCATTCCCGGAAAATCACCTGTTTTGCTTGAAGGTCATGTTGCATACTCTGAATACAAGATCAAGATGGAGGATGATATTTTTCCCACACGTGAAAGCGAGGTTAATGGTTTCAGCATGGGAATGAATTTTAGTTATTTTCTTGGAAAGGATGAGCTGAAGTACGGGCTTGAATTAACAGGATTTAAAACTGACATGTTTTATGTAAAAACTACAAATACTGTTATTGATCCTTCAGCAGAATTTACAACAGAATTAGGTATGTTTATTAAATATAAAAAGATATTTGGGAAATTTATCATAGAACCTAGTTTTAGATTACAATGGTATGCAACATTATCCAATGTCTCACCTGAACCACGTCTGGCTATGAAGTACAATGTAACCGACAATTTCAGAATAAAATTGGCAGGTGGACTTTATTCGCAGAATTTTGTCAGTGGTACGTCTGACAGGGATGTGGTTAATTTGTTTTATGCATTCATTTCCGGAATACTCGATCATCCCGAAACATTTGACGGAAAAAAGATTAAACAGGAATACCAGAAAGCACAACATATAATACTGGGAACAGAGTTTGATGTTGGGCAAAGGATAAACATAAATGTGGAAGCCTATTACAAGAACTTCCCACAGCTATTTAACATTAACAGAAACAAGATCTATAATAGTGACCCCGACTTTATTGTGGAGAAGGGAAATGCTGAAGGAATTGATTTTGCACTTAAATACGACTGGAATAATATTTACTTATGGGCTGTTTACTCATTTGCTTTTGTAAACCGGTATTATGAGAATGATGAAGGGGAAATGAAACATTATTATCCACACTATGACAGACGACATAATATAAACCTTGTGGCCTCATACAGGTTTGGTGGTAATTTGAATTGGGAAGCGAGCGCAAGATGGAATTTCGGATCCGGTTTCCCTTTTACAGAAACCCAGGGATTTTATGAAAAAATACCTTTTACTGGAGGAATTGGCACAAATTATACAACTGTCAATGGCTACATTGGTTACATTCCTGCAGAGTTAAATAAGGGCAGATTACCCTCATACCACCGGTTGGATCTGGATCTGAAAAGAAAATTCTTTCTTAGCGAACATACTACTCTTGATATCAACGTCAGTGTTACCAATGTTTATGACAGGAAAAACATATTTTATATAAATCGGTTTGAACAAGATAAAATAATCTACCAGTTACCTGTCATGCCGAGCATTGGCGTAAACCTTGCTTTTTAAAAGCTCTTAAATCCGGTCCTGAATATTTCGGGATGAACTTTGAACTACTGCATGCTTGTCCCTTTGGGGAATTATTCAGGTTAGAGGAAAAAGTAAAGAAATAGAATAATGAAAAAAAAGTTGATTGTTTTATTGGGCGTCACCGCGATGGTGATAAGCCTTGGAATGATTATTATTTCATGTGATCAAAGCGGCAAAAGTATGAAACCTCCCAGAGCAAAAAAGATAAGAAAAGAATTAACCTTACATGGAGATACCAGGATCGATTATTATTACTGGCTGAATGAAATGGAAAACCCTGATGTGTTTGAATACCTGAAGGCTGAAAATGCCTATACCAAAGCCATTATGAAACACACCGAAAAACTGCAGGGAAAAATATATAATGAGATCATCGGGCGGATCAAGCAGACAGATATGTCGGTGCCTTATAAATTGAAAGGCTATTATTATTATACCCGTTATGAAGAAGGTAAGGAATATCCTTTATATTGCCGGAAGAAAGGAAGCCTGGAGAGTAAAGAAGAGATCATGATCGATGGCAATAAAATGGCTGAAGGATATGAATTCATAAGCATTTCCGGGTTGAATGTAAGCCCTGACAATAAATTGCTTGCCTTCGGTGTGGACACCGTTAGCCGCAGACAATACACCATTTATGTTAAGGATCTTGAAACAGGTGATTTATTAACGGAAGCTATTCCGAAAACAACCGGGTATGCAGCCTGGGCAAATGATAACAGAACTCTTTTTTATACCTGTAAGAATGATGAAACCCTGCGGCCGGAAAAGATATTCCGGCATGAGTTGGGTAATAACATAACAGATGATAAACTGGTATTTTTTGAGGAGGATGAAAAATACGCTACATATGCTTATAATTCCAAATCAAGGGAATATATAATGATTGGATCAAACAGCACCTTGTCGACAGAATATCGATTTCTGGATGCCAGACAGCCTGGTGATGAATTTAAGGTGATCCAATCACGCCAAAGGGAACTGGAGTATTCCGTGGAACATTATAAGGATAAATTTTATATCCGCACTAACTATGAAGCAAAGAATTTCAGATTGATGGAAACTCCTGTTGACCGGACAACTATTGAGAATTGGCGTGAAGTGATCCCGCACAGAGAAGGTGTTTTACTTGAAAATTTTGAGATTTTTAAGAACTACCTGGCACTGAATGAAAGGAAAAAGGGATTGACACATATCAGGATCCTTGATTGGCAAAATAATGATGACTACTACGTTGACTTTGGCGAATCGACATATCTGGCCTACATTTCGATAAACCCTGAGTTTGACACTGATTTGATCAGGTATGGCTTTACTTCACTTACTACACCAAATTCCATTTATGATTATAACATGAAGAGCAGGGAAAGAGAATTGCTAAAACGTCAGGAAGTCCTTGGAGGCTATAATCCTGACGATTACCAGTCAGAAAGGCATTATGCAACTGCTGATGATGGCACATTGATCCCGGTATCACTGGTTTATAAGAAAGGAATACAATTAAACGGTGACAGCCCTGTGCTGCTTTATGGTTATGGTTCATATGGAAGCAGTAATGATCCATACTTCAGTTTTCCCAGACTGAGTTTACTTAACAGGGGTTTTATTTATGTACTGGCACATGTCAGAGGTGGTGAAGAAATGGGAAGATCCTGGTATGAAGATGGGAAACTTCTTAATAAGAAAAATACATTTACGGATTTTATTGATTGTGCAGAATATTTAATTGAAAAAAAATATACAACCCCGGATAAATTATTCGCTCTTGGAGGTAGTGCCGGTGGATTGCTGATGGGAGCCGTGGTCAATATGCGCCCTGATCTTTTTAGAGGTGTCATCTCTGCCGTCCCATTCGTAGATGTAGTCACTACTATGCTTGATGAAGATATTCCGCTGACAACATCGGAATATAATGAATGGGGCAATCCCGCAAATAAAGAATACTATGATTATATACTTTCCTATTCACCTTATGATAATGTTACAGAACAGGATTATCCTGCCTTGCTTGTGATAACAGGTTTGCATGACTCACAGGTGCAATACTGGGAGCCGGCAAAATGGGTAGCAAAGCTGCGGGATAAAAAAACGAATAATGAACTGCTTTTGTTATGGACGAACATGGATTATGGTCATAGTGGTGCATCAGGCCGCTTTAAACAATATAAAGAAACAGCCCTGGAATATGCCTTTCTCCTGAAAATACTTGGTATTGATAAGTAATACAATCCCCGCCAGATACAAAGCACCTCATTCTGGTCACTGGTCACTGATCACTGGTCACTGGTCACTGGTCACTGATCACTGATCACTGGTCACTAGTCACTAGTCACTGATTATTTTTGGTATCAATAAATATAGTGACAGGGCCGTCATTGATAAGAGATACTTCCATCATGGCACCAAATTCACCTGTTGCGATGGATTTTCCTAAATCGTTTTCCAGCTGTATTATAAATTTCTCATACAGCGGAATAGCGATATCAGGTTTGGCAGCCTTTATGTATGAGGGCCGGTTACCTTTTTTAGTACTGGCATGTAATGTAAACTGACTGATCAACAGGATTTCTCCGTCAATATCTTTTACCGACAGGTTCATGATACCATCCTGATCCCTGAATATCCGCAACCTTACTATTTTACCACTAAGCCATTCTATATCTTCCTGGTTGTCTGAATTTTCAATCCCAAGAAGGATCAATAAGCCTTGCCTGATCTTACCTCTGATCTGATTATTAATAAAAACAGAAGCTTCGGATACTCGCTGGATAACTGCACGCATCTTGATTAAAGGTTTTATATATAGTTGCAAACTTAATATTTTAGTAGCTTTGTACTGACTTTTAATTATAAATAATGTCCCGACTCAGCGTAAATATCAATAAAATAGCTACCCTACGTAATGCCAGGGGAGGTAATATACCTGATGTAATACAAGTAGCTATCAATTGCGAACGTTTTGGTGCCCAAGGAATTACTGTTCATCCCAGGCCGGATGAACGGCATATTCGTTACCAGGATGCCAGGAACCTCAAACCGGTTGTCACTACGGAATTTAATATTGAAGGAAATCCCATACCGTCATTTATCGATCTTGTCCTTGAAGTTATTCCCGCTCAGGTGACCCTGGTCCCTGATTCGCCGGATGCAATAACTTCAAATGCAGGTTGGGACACCATTAAACATGAGGCATTTCTAAAAGATGTTATTGCTGAGTTCAAACGTCATGGCATCAGAACTTCAATCTTTATAGAAACTGATGCCAGAATGATTGAGAATGCTGCAAAGACAGGGGCAGACAGGGTTGAGCTTTATACCGAAAGTTATGCAAAGAATTATAATAAAAACAGAGATGCCGCTATCAAGCCTTTTATTGAAGCAGCTAATATAGCAAACACAGCAGGACTGGGATTGAATGCCGGCCATGACCTGGACCTGAATAACCTTAAATTCTTTGCAAATAATATTCCACATCTCCTGGAAGTATCCATTGGCCATGCCCTGATCAGTGATGCATTGTATTATGGCCTTGAAAATACGATACAACTGTATTTAAGGCAATTGAAAGAAAGCACCTGATTATCATTTGCCACTATGAATTTGAATGGTCTTTCAGCCTTTCCATAAGCATTTGTTTGTAGGATAGGCCTATTGGTAGTTTTTCCCCGGATATGTTCACCTGGTTATTAAGTATTTTCCCAACAATACCTTTCATATGTTATTTTTATGGGTAAAATTAAATCTTTTTAAGTACTATTGGCGATACATAGGCCTTTTGGTCATCGGCGTATTTCTTGACGAATTTTTGTAATTCCTCTGTTGATGCAGTCAGAATAACATTATCATCCGCTTTCTCATGTGAGATCCTGATCTTGTTTTGCTCAAGAAGGTCATCAATAAAACCAGGGTCCAGACAGTGGATCTCAATTTTTTCTTTATCAATGATCACTTTTGCAAAAGTATGAACCGGGAAAAAATGTACACTCAGGAATCCACATATTTCTATTTGATCATTATCACCGGGAAAAAAGTCCATAAACAAATGATCATCCAATGAAACAAGGTGAACAATAAATTCTGCTAATTCATCATCCTCAACCATTTGTAATAAATATGAGTTGTCACCTTTTTTAGTGAAAGTCCAGGAGGTTCCTTCATCTTTTTCCTGCCATGTTCCTAATAACACGGGTAAAAAAACAATGTCATCCTCCATATAAAGCGGGTGTATTGAAGGGACACAACCGGCCAGGAGTATTACCAGGATCAGGCTTTTGAAATTTATTATATTCCGTTTCATTTTTGATTTTTTTAAATGATTATGTAGCAAAGGAAATTAAATAAATATAACTATTCAAATTTTTTCGATAAGTAAAATAATAAATACATTATTTTATAGGATCAATACTGAAATCTGTATTTTTGAGAGATAATTTTGTAAAAGGCGACGATGGAAGATATACGATGTACGATGTACAAGGTGCAGAGTATGAATTATGGGAAGCCTTGAACTAATATCCATAATAGATGACTATTGCTCCCGGGAAAATATCAGTTACCGATTACCATTATGACCTTCCGGAACACCGGATTGCCAAATTTCCCCTGAAAAACAGGGATCAGTCAAAGTTGCTTTTATGCAGAAAGGGGGAAATAGGATCCGGCACCTTCTCTCATTTAGCCGAATTTATCCCGGAGAACAGCCTGATGGTCTTTAATGA
>JAUWGC010000120.1 GCA_030606625.1 Bacteroidales bacterium
GTTTTGTAACCTTGTTTTTGGCGGCCTTCATTGCAATTTTTCCTCAGTTGCTTGCATGGAAGTTGTTGTATGGGGAATGGATCGTATATACATATAATGGGGAAACTTTCAACTGGCTGGCTCCAGGAATTGGTAAAGTGCTGTTTTCCCCGTTCCATGGATGGTTTTACTGGCATCCGGTAATGCTGTTGGGCATGACAGGGTTGATCGTTTTCTCTGTAAGGCAGAAGAAATTGGAATATTTCTTTTGGATTGTTATTGTGTTTCTGATGATTTATATCAATGCCTCATGGCATGCCTGGTGGTTTGGAGCTTCCTTTGGTGCACGTGCATTCGGGGGTTGCACAATCTTTGTTATGATCGGAATTGCTCAACTGCTTACATCGGCTAAGGAAAAAGTTTATTTAAGAAATCTTTTACTGTTAGTTTTATCATTTCTTGTCATCTGGAACATGAACTTGCTTTATCTATTCAAATACCAGGACAAAACCAAGATCAGAATGAATAAGCCCCTGACATACAAGGAAATTGTAACCAAGTCCATTTCATTTTATAAATGGAGATTTGCCTCTGAAGAAAAGAGAAGAGAAAGGAATGACCAATTTAACTACCACTAGCCACCTGATTATATTTATTTTATTTTCTTTACTGCATTCTTATGTTTTAGAACCTTTGCTTCAATGTGAAAGATGATATCTTCTGCAATATTTTTAGTGAGATCCCCAATACGTTCAAGTTTCCGGATCACTGAGAAGAGATATAGAGATGGTTTGATAATTTCCGGATCCTTTTCAACAAAATCACTGATGGTTCCCGGGGAGTCTTTATTTATTTGATTTAATATTTTATCCTTCTTAAAAACCTGTCTTGCAATTTTGGTATCCTCATGTATAAAACCTTCGATCACATTATCAAGCATATTTATGGTAAGCTCAAACATTTCATTGAATCTTATTTCAGTTAACAGATTCTTTGGCGGAGAACTTTCAAGTTCAAGTGCAAATTTAGCTATACCCTCGGCAAGATCACCTATTCTTTCGAGATCAGAATTGATCTTTAGGATCGACAAAATAAATCGAAGATCAATAGCGACCGGATTGAATAATGCAAAGATATTCTCGCAATCTCTGTCAATACTTAATTCCAGAGCATTTATCCTTATCTCATTATGGATGATTTCCTGTGCAATATCTGTATCCATGCTTAATAAAGCAGTCCGGGATTTTTCAAGTTGATTTTTAACAATGTCCATCATTTCAATGATGGCTTTCTTAAGTTGTTCAAGTTCAATTTCCAGATGGGTCATTTTATTATCATTTATATTATTATTACTAAAGTATAAAATTAAATGGTTGTGTGCAGAATATTATTAGCGATTAATTTGTTTAGCCAAATCTGCCGGTTATATAATTTTCCGTTTTTTCATTTGCCGGATTGGTGAAAATCTGTTTTGTATTACCAAATTCCACTAATTCACCAAGGTAAAAGAAACCGGTATTTTCACTTACTCTCCCGGCCTGGTGCATATTGTGTGTAACAATAAGTATGGTATACTTCTTTTTTAATTCATGGATCAGGTCTTCTATCTTTGATGTAGAGATCGGGTCCAGAGCTGAAGCAGGTTCATCCATCAGAATCACAGAAGGTTCAACGGCCAATGCCCGGGCGATGCATAGTCGCTGCTGCTGGCCACCGGATAATGCTAGCGCCGGGTTTTTCAGATCGTCCTTAACTTCATCCCATAGTACTGCCTTTTTCAATGACTTTTCAACAACTTCATCGAGGGTATTCTTCTTATTAATACCCTGTATTCTTAGTCCATAAGCAACATTTTCATATATGGATTTCGGGAAAGGATTCGGTTTTTGAAATACCATTCCAACAGCTTTCCTGAGCTCTTCAACGTTGGTTCTTTTATTATAGATGTTTTTATTATCAATAAATACATCACCTTCTTTCCGGAATCCTTCAATATAATCGTTCATTCTGTTAAATAATCTCAGAAAAGTGGATTTTCCACAGCCTGAAGGCCCGATAAAAGCTGTAACCGAATTGGGTTCTATCTGTATGGAGACGTTTGTCAGAACCTTTTTATGGTCATAATAAACGCTAATATTCCTGGTTTCTATTTTATATTTGTTTTTCTTCTCTTCCATGAATAACCTAATTTACCATTTCATTTTCTTTTGAGTTCTGTACCTGAAATATACGGCGATCCCATTCATAATAAATACAAAAACCAACAGTACGATAATAGCAGAAGCAGCATTTATTATAAAGCCTTTTTGAGGACGTGATATCCAGTTAAATATTTGCATTGGCAATACAGAGAATTCATCCATAGGTGAAGTGGCAACGAATGGCACATAGGCTAATGCCCCGATCACAATCAGAGGCGCGGTTTCACCAATTGCCCTTGATAAAGCAAGTATGATCCCGGTAATGATGTTACCGGCCGAAGCAGGCAATATCTGTGACCATATAGTTTGCCATTTGGTAGCGCCCAATGCAAAAGACGCCTCTTTAATAGTTTTAGGGACTGCTCTTATAGATTCCCTTGTGGCCACAATTATTATGGGCAATATCAACAAAGAAAGTGTAAAACTACCTGCAAGTAAACTTCCTCCCAATCCCATTGTCCTGACAAAGATCTCCAACCCCAGAATACCGTATATGATTGAAGGAACACCTGCGAGATTTGCTATGTTGATTTCCAGAATATTGGCAAGTCTTGTTTTTTTTCCGTATTCTTCAAGATAGATACCAGCAGCCACTCCTATTGGAATGGATATCAAGGCAGTTAATACAAATATCCAAACGGTTCCTGTTAATGCTGTTAATATTCCTGACTTTTCTGGAAATCTTGAAGGCAGGCTGGTAATAAATGACCAATCGATCCTTGACAATCCCTGGTTCAGGATGTCTGCCAGAAATATTGCAAGAACCACTAATCCAAACATTGTGCTTAGAATAGCAAAATATTTGAATACCTGATCAGTTATCTTGTTTTTTAAAGAATTATTCATAACTCTGCCTGAATTTTCTGTTGACCCAGAAACTGATATTGTTCAGGATAAAAGTGAGCAGAAACAATGTGATGCCTGCTGCAAAGATCGTTTTGTATTCCAGAGAACCGTGTGGTACATCACCAAGACTGACCTGAACAATATATGCTGTTATTGTTTCTATCGGGACAAACGGATCTAATGTTAACCTGGGCTGTTGTCCGGCCGCGATTGAAACGATCATAGTCTCACCAATAGCTCTTGAAATGGCAAGGATCACGGAAGCGACAATGCCTGATGAAGCAGCAGGAATTAAAACCTTGAATGCTGTTTGAAATCTTGTAGACCCAATTCCGTACGCTGCTTCTCTAAGCGAATTTGGCACCGCCCTCAAAGCATCCTCACTTAATGATGAGACAAATGGAATGATCATGATTCCCATTACTATTCCGGGCGAAAGTGCATTAAATCCGGACATTTGCGGGAATATGTTCTGCAAGAACGGAGTGACTACTATCAGGGCAAAGAAACCATAAACAACCGTTGGTACTGCTGCCAGCACTTCCAGTAATGGCTTGACCACTTTTGTAATTCCTTTTGGAGCATATTCATTTAAATAAACGGCAATTGTCAATCCCACAGGTAATGCAACAGCTATCGCTACAACGGTTGTTAACAATGTACCTGTTATTAAAGGTAATATCCCGAAATGCTTTTGGGTAAATAATGGAGTCCATTGTGTATCTGTTAAAAATTCTATAATCGATACTTCCCGGAAAAAAGAAAATGATTCGGATATCAGTACCCATATAATCCCTATAGTTGTAATGATCGTGATTAATGCGCTGACCCACAATAATTTCTCTATTATTTTCTCGGGAATTTTCATTAATTGCTTATCCGTTTATTTATTAGTTGACAGGATAAATAATCAAATAAACATAAAAGAGGCTTTTTTGAATCAAACGGGCATTATTTATGTTTATCGGCAAATTGCCTGAATTTTTCCAGCTCTTTATTATATTCTTCTTGTGGCAGTGGTACATACCCTACTTCTTTCACCAGTTCGAAAACATTTTTCAAATAAAACTCAACAAACTTTATTACCTCAGGTCTTTTTACAGCATTTGAGCTGATATAGATAAAAACGGGCCTTGACAATGGTGCATAAGTACCGTTTTTTACTGTTTCTATTGTAGGAAGAACAGGCCCGTTACCATTATCCACTCCGGCCAGTTTAAGTTTATCCTTATTTTCCTCATAATATGCCAGGCCAAAGAATCCAAGAGCATATTTATCAGAAGCGATGCCTTGTACCAATACGTTGTCATCTTCACTTGCCGTGAAATCACCCCTGCTTTTTCCACTCTCACCAACAATGGCTTTGGTGAAATAATCAAAAGTACCCGAAGCAACACCTGGTCCAAACAAATGTAATTCTTGTTCAGGCCATTCGGACCGGATCTGATTCCATTGTGTGATATTATTTTGTGCTTCAGGTTCCCACATTTTTTTCAGGTCCTCAATAGTGAGATAATCAACCCAGTCGTTTTCCGGGTTAATTAAAACAGCCATTCCATCGTATGCAACGGTAAGTGAAATATATTCAATGCCGTTTTCTTTACATGCTGTCTTTTCTTTATCTTTTATAGGCCTGGAAGCATCGGATATGTCAGTCTCACCTCTGCTGAATTTTTTAAAGCCACCTCCTGTTCCTGATATTCCAATAGTGATTTTTACTTTCGGAGATTCTGTCCTGAATTCCTCTGCAACTGCTTCAGTTATGGGATAGACTGTACTGGATCCATCAATCCTGATTGATCCCAACAGTTGTGTCTTGCCTGCATCATTTTGTTGTTTTGGTGAATCACTGCAAGCTGAAAGAACCAGTATAATAGCTAATACCACCAATTGATAAATTTTTGTTTTCATAGTTTTTAGAATTATATTATTAACAATACAAATATTTAGAAATCAATCTGGAATCTAACCTGAAAGATATTTGCCTTCCCTGTATTTTTCACATCAGTCAGAACATAATTGAACATAAAGCGTGTTGCCGGATTGAGATACCAGTTTAATCCTAAAGTAACATTAAACATCTGTCCCCCTTTTATATCAGTGTCGTCCAGGTCGACAGTTGAGTAACGCAAAGCCAGTTCAAAGGCTCCTGGTCCATTAGCTGATCCGAAATTCTTTTTGGGTTTCACCCTTCCAAACGTGGCATTAGAAGGATCATATTGCCTGTGCTCACCAGTGATAAACCAGCTTATTACTGCATAATATGCAGAGAAGTTATATTTATCTTTTTGTAATGTTGAAGAGTCGGATGTTGAAGCTACTGCTAAAATATATTCACCTTGTAGAGATAAAGGCCCATAAATCAGGGCTGCTTCACCCCCGAATTGATTAACAGCTTTTGTTTTGTCTACCTTTGCTATGGCAAGTGTGGGAATCAGGTGGCTTTCAGGACGCGTTTTTAAAATGTATGTAGAGTTGTTCTCGAATTGGTAAGTATAAGCTGCGCCCAAATGCAAAACCGAATAAGTATTATCGGTATTATAAATTGGCAAGCCTGTTAACCTGCCGGTCAGATGATATTTCCCCCCCTGGTATTTACCGAAATCGTCACTGGGAACGAAATATCCGGCAGCCCAAAACAGCCGTTTATCAAGTACAGTATTATAAAGCATAATTCCTGTGTTACGATCGGGAGTAAGAGGATTGGTCAATGACCTTTCCACCATGGTGATGTATTTACAACTTGTAAGAAGTTCCAAACCAAATGGTTCTTTGAAATACCCTACTTGAATATTACCTATTACAGGTATTTTGGTTATATCGATAAAAGCATCCTTAATTCTGGCCTGACCGCCTGCAAAATCAAACTGTAGTTTATATTTAATGTTCTTATAGATCAGTCCTGAACTATATACTCTCAAACGCCTGAATTCTACTCCGGTTTTATTCGTGATAATGGTATCCATGACTTTATCCGGAAAAACCTTCATTCCATCAAGCATGATAATACCACCGAATTTAAGCTTAAAATTACCATCGGTACTTTCAATACGTATCCCGTTTTTCCAATAAGTATTGAATTTATTGTTGTTTTGAGCGAAGCTGAAGATGGTAATGATTGCAAAAATAGCTGTCAGATAAATCCTTTTCATAAGCAAAACTATTATTAGGTTATAAATTAATTCTTAAGTCAATATTAATTTAATGTTAATTAATAATGCGAATCAATGGTTGAAATTTTCTTAAACCACTAAGTTATACCGTTTTCTTTTTACCCACCCCCCATCCCCTCCCGCCTGGCGGGACAGGCTCTCCGTGAATCATATCGTTTCCAACCAGCTAAATGTCCAATTACCCAATTAATTAGCTTTAAGCACGTTCGATTGGCTCATCCGGGAGGGCACTTTTATCCCGTAGGGATAAACTGTTTATAGCAGTATGAATTTATTAAACCATTTAGCACCGTAGGTGCGATCTGTTTATTCAAAATGTCCTTTTACTGCAAAAACAATTTGAATATAGATTTGTGTATATGTGTTTGCCATAACCTTTATATTTAGGTCGCTCCGATGGAGCTTTATTTGCAATTTAATTATTCATTCTATAAACAGCTTGCTCCTAACGGAGCATTTCTTTTCGA
>JAUWGC010000130.1 GCA_030606625.1 Bacteroidales bacterium
ACCTCTTTTATAGAAATGGAACAGATAAATTGAATAAATAAAACAAAGAAGCCAAAGAAGTGGGAATATATTAGTAATATATTTGATAATATTAAAAGAATAAAATATTTTCTCGAATTAGGATTTCTTATTAAGGAAAGGAAGTTATACATTGATATTGACGTCAATAGAGCAACCAATGAATAAACCCGGGTTTCATGGGAATAATATATATGATAATTAGAAAACGTAAATATTAATGAAGAAATGAGTGCTATATTAACACCAAAGAATTTTTTTCCGATCTTGTATATAAACAGAGCTGTTAAAGTACTAAATATTAAAGGTAAAAACCTTGTTGAAAAAGCAGTAATGCCAAATACTTTTACCCAATAATGAATTAATATAAAGAAGAAAGGTGGGTTATTCTCAGTTTTTAACATTGAAAATAACGTTTTGAGATCTGCCTGAGCATAAAATATGGTAAATGGCTCATCTAGAGCGATATCATTTCTGTCGAGAAAAAGTATCTTTAAAGAAAAATTTATTAACAATAAAGTAATTGGATAAATATAATTCTCTGTTGATTTCTTCGAGATTTGCGGAATCATAATACCATATTTTATTATACTTTATGATTATGTATTATATGGTAAATTGGTTATTTACAATCTTAAGAAAATCCTTCATGTCAGGGATCATTTCGTTTCATCAGTGGCTAGAAATCAGCATCTATCTGTGATTAAATCTGCTGTAACCTGCCTGTTCTAATAAGCTATAGCGAATACCACACGTTGCCGGGATGGTTTACCGGAGTATACACATCTTCCTTCTTCCTTTTTTTCATTTAGCGGGATCAGGCGAATAGTGGCTTTTGTTTTTTCCTTGATAACCTGTTCGGTTTCAACTGTACCATCCCAATGGGCATATACAAAACCACCTTTCTTTTCCATGATTTTTCTGAACTCATCCCAGGTATCAACATAATAAGTGTTTTGATCCCGGAATGATTCGGCTTTCTGGTAAATGTTATCCTGTATCTGTTCAAGAAGATTTTCAACTTTATTTTCAATATCTGTCATCTGCAGCACTTCTTTCTCCAGAATATCCCTCCTGGCCACTTCAATAGTGTTATTCTCCAGGTCACGTGGCCCGATTGCCAGGCGAACCGGTACACCCTTAAATTCATATTCTGAAAACTTCCATCCTGGCTTATGGGTATCCCTGTCATCATATTTTACAGTAATCCCCTTATCTTCAAGTGCTCTCTCGATCTTAACAGCAATCTCTGATATTTTTTCGAGTTGCTCCGCTTTTTTATATATCGGAACAATAACAACCTGTATCGGTGCAAGTTTTGGTGGAAGGATCAAGCCATTGTCATCAGAATGTGCCATAATCAATGCTCCCATCAGCCTGGTTGACACACCCCATGAGGTGGCCCAGACATAATTCAGTTTATTTTCCCTGTTCAGGAATTTCACATCGAAGGCTTTGGCAAAATTCTGACCAAGAAAGTGTGATGTACCAGCCTGCAGTGCTTTTCCATCCTGCATCAAGGCTTCAATACAATAGGTCTCAACTGCCCCGGCAAATCGCTCATTCGGCGACTTAGTCCCCTGGAGCACAGGAATTGCCATCCAGTTCTCGGCAAAGTCAGCATATATATGAAGGATCTTTTCAGTTTCCTCCATAGCTTCCTGTTCCGTGGCATGGGCAGTATGGCCTTCCTGCCATAAAAATTCAGTTGTCCGTAGGAATAAACGTGTTCGCATTTCCCACCTCACAACATTACACCATTGATTAATCAGAACAGGAAGATCTCTGTATGACTGAATCCATCTTTTATATGTATCCCAAATAATTGTTTCTGAAGTTGGGCGAATAATCAGTTCTTCTTCAAGCTTTGCATCTTCATCCACTATAATACCTTTTCCATCCGGAGAATCTTTTAGACGATAATGCGTCACAACAGCGCATTCCTTGGCAAATCCCTCAACATGACTGGCTTCCCTGCTGAAAAAAGATTTTGGAATAAATATGGGGAAGTAGGCATTTGAATGCCCTGTATCTTTAAACATTTTATCCAACGCCGATTGCATCTTTTCCCAAATAGCATATCCGTATGGCTTAATCACCATACAACCCCGTACGGCTGAATTTTCAGCCAGATCGGCTTTGATCACTAAATCATTATACCATTGTGAATAATTTTCACTTCTTGTTGGAAAATCTTTAGCCATTTTAATTTTGGTATAGTATTTGCATTCTAAATTATGAATTCGACAAAATTAATAAAAGTGATTTATAAAAAACATATTTCCAACAAATAATCAAGAAAGGAGCCAACTATGAGATCTATAATAATTCTTTTACCTGCAATTGCTTTGTTCATGGTTTCTTGTTCAAGTTCTTACAAGGCAAGTACACCATACGACGATGTTTATTATTCTGAAAAGAAATCACCTGAATACACGGAAGAAACACTTACAGTGGATTCAGAAACAGATACTTATACATCCAGGGAAGTATATAATAATTCGGAATTTGACTCAAGGTTTTCAGAACAGGAGGATGAATATTACTATGATTCAGACGAAGAAGTAATTTATTATGATGAAGAGTTTGAAATGGATGATTATTACGATTATACATACACAGCAAGGATCCGCAGATTTCATGAACCAAATCCCGGATACGGTTATTACGATAATTATTATACCAATTCTTACTTTTATAATTATAACCCATATGCCTATGGTTCGAGTATTTACCTTGGGTATAACTGGTGGTATCCATATTATGGTCCATCCTTATCATTTGGATTCGGTTGGGGATGGCCCTATTATAATTGGTATTATCCGAACTACTATTGGGGATGGCCTTATTATGGAGGATATTGTTGTTATTGCTGTGGTCCCTATTTTTACGGAAACTACTGGGATGGATATTACTACAACAGTTATGACTATAATTCACCTTATTATGGACAACGTGGTTCCAGAGGCCTTAATTCAAATGGCACAGGCCAGGGTGGAAGAACACCGAGAATCCCTGGTGAAAATAATGAAGATGCTATTATAGCTGCAAAAGGTACAAACCTGGGAAATAGTAATATCAATGCTGTTCCTGCTGTTAGCAAGACCAGTGATATCCCCGGAACAAGCAGTAAAAAAATCAACAATAACCAAAATACGGCAGTCAAAACCAGTAATTCTCCTGCCAGCAAGGTTACTACATCTACAGTGAAGCCATCACAATCAAAAGATCCTGTGACACCGGCTAAAAAATACACTTCAGCAAAATCAAAAAATACTTACACCCGGCCAGAAAAAAGATATTCCAAACCTAAAACATATCAGGCACCCGAATACAGAAAAACCAAGTCAAGCAAGGAATATTCAAGTCCGAAAGTAATATCCAATCGTAATACAGACACGCAAAATAATACTAAAAGAAGTTACAGCAGGCCAGGAAAAAGTAGTTCAAATCCTGTATATTCAAAGCCGTCAAACATAAACCGTAATAACACAAACACATCACGTTCAAACAGCAAAAGTTATAAGGTTCCATCAAAATCCAACACACGAAGTTATTCTACACCTTCAAGAAGTCCAAGCAAGAGTTACTCTTCACCTTCAAGAAGTTCAAGCAGGAGCTACTCTTCACCTTCAAGGTCATCATCAAGCAGCAGAAGCTCAGGCAGTAGCTCAAGTGGAAGAAGTTCAAGTGGGAAAAGCTCAGGAGGAAGAGGCGGGAGATAATGATCAATTGTGATGAACACAGTTAATAAATTTCTGATAATGAAAAAATTAATAGCTGTATTAATATTCTCTTCATTAACATCAGTTGCCGTGCTTGCCCAAACTGCTGTTGATGCATTGAGATATTCAAGGCTAACTTTTGGGGGAACAGCAAGATATATGGCGCTGAATGGTGCTTATGGAGCAATAGGTGCTGACTTCACCGTTCTAAGCACCAATCCTGCAGGAATAGGGCTTTACAAAAGCTCCGAATTTACAATTACACCAGCTATTTTCTCAGGAAGTACAGAATCTTCATATAATGGAGTCGTAAGTGATGATAACAGGGTGAATTTTAACCTTAGTAATACCGGACTGGTATTCTCACGAAAAATCTATAACAAAACGAAAAATAATGACTGGAGATATGTTAATTTCGGAATAGGATTAAACCGCCTGAATGACTTTAACCGCAGGATGAATATCACAGGACCGAATAATAAAAGCTCCTTGCTGGATGTTTATTCACAATATGCAAACGATTATAATATTCCCTGGGATCAAATTGAAGATGATCCGTATTATATGTATGCATATGATCTGAATCCGACCTGGTGGACTTATCTGCTGGACATGGATACATTAAACGGTGTTCCTACTTATATTAATCCCATTACTCATAAGGGTTCTGTTCAGTCATTACAAAAACAATCCTGGGGTTCCATGAACGAATTTGTTTTTTCCCTTGGCGCAAACTACAAAGATATTATGTTCGTAGGAGCAACCATTGGCATTCCATACATCCGGTATTTTGAAGAATCATACTACGTTGAAGAAATGTCACCTGAAAACGACGACCTTAGCAGATTTTATTACAACACGGAACTGGAAACCAAAGCAAGTGGTTTCAATTTCAAAATTGGATTGATTATCAAACCCGTTGAATGGTTACGTATCGGAGGTGCTGTTCATACACCTACCTACTACTCAAATGTCAAGGATCGTAACAATGTGTATATGCGCTCGGAATTTAAAACACCGGATCTACAAGGCTACACCAGTTATCAAAAAACCAATGACTGGACAAAATCCTATAATCTTACTACACCATTTAGGGCTTTCGGAAGTATAGCATTTATTATTGCTCCATATGGGTTGATCAGCGGTGAATATGAATTTGCGGATTATTCTCAGGCAAAATTTCATGATGTAGCATACTGGGTGAATGATGATATCAAGGCAGGTTATACCTCTACACATAATTTCCGCGTAGGAACAGAATGGCGATTTAATATCGTAAGCTTACGAGCCGGATATGCTTATTATTCCAGTCCATATAAATCCGGCATTAATGACGGAGAAATTAATTCGTTTTCCGGCGGATTGGGATTCAACATAACTAATTACTTTATTGACCTTGCCTATGTTTATTCCATTTCCACTGAGGATTACTATTTATATAACTACGATGAATATGTCGCCAAAGCAGTCAATGACCTGAAAAGCCAAAGGTTCCTGCTAACAGTGGGGGCACGTTTCTAAAATAATTCAGAACACAAGGATTTCCGGCCTGTTCATATGCTTTTGCTGGAGCCGGAATTTATTTATCTTTTAGCCGGTTCAGTCCTGCTTTGGCTTTTTGACTAATACTTGCTTTATATTCATCATAATCAAGATCAAAACAAGACTTGTAATATTTCTTTGATTTCTCAAACTCGCCTCTTGACTCATAAATTATACCAAGGTTTAATGCTGCATTTGCCGCAAAATAATTGGGGAGCGAAGATCCTTTCGTTATCGTCTTATGATAGTAGAATATTGCTTTATCAATTTTTCCCCAGGCATGGTAAATTCTTCCCAGGCGATAATCATACTCAACAGAATCTTTAACAGAAGTTAAAACAACATTTTGATATACAAGCAATTGTTCGGCTTTTTCATAATAACCCCCGTCAAATAACAACCTTGCTTTCAGTAAATCCACATTAGGCCTTCCCTTATTCATTGCTTCCATTTTTGCCTGTTTGTCAGCATCAACAACCGCCTTCCCATATTGTAGAATTTTTTGCTTATTCTCATCATATTTTATAGTATCACCCTGTATCAAATAGTACCAGGCCAACTTCTGATACGCATCTTTAATAAAATTCTGTCCTTTGAAATTTGTAACATATTTATAAAAATGATCCTTTGCGTTAGTATCAAGCCGGTATAATTTTGCTCTTCCCAAAAGGTATTCAAGATAATAGAATGGAAAATATTGTTCTCCTTTAGGCCGTGAAGACAAAACCTCAATAGCTTTATCATTATGACCGGTTTTCATTAAGATGCGGGAATATGCATAAGATATAAGGATATTATCCTCTGCCATGTTCTCCAAATGATCTTCAAAATCTATGCTACCATGGATATCAGGCTTAAAATTCAACTGGAGGAAAGTGATCAAAAATAAATTCTCAGGCAATAAACAGGAATATTCTCCTGTTTCGAACACTTCGGCCGCGGCCT
>JAUWGC010000205.1 GCA_030606625.1 Bacteroidales bacterium
ATCCAAAACCATTTAATTCTGAAATACCTATATAATCAGGGTCGAGCCATGGCCTTAGCCTTGCGGAATCGGAAATACCGTTAGATTCCCAGGAATAAGAAAATTTTCCATAATAATCCGGGGCATCCAGGTTAGTACAGGAAGCAAGCCCACCTGTAAGGGCACCGATAATCTGTCCGTCATTATTAAATAATGGTGATCCTGATGACCCCCCTTCCGTAACACCATATCCGCTTTGTGTTGCAGCCCAAATCACTTTCCAGTATTTCTCACCGGGATCCGGGATCTGGCCATCGTAAGATGTTGATACAAGAGTGGTATTATATGTTGAGATCTTTTTAATATCACCCTGAGGATGATGAATACACACACCATTGTTTGCAGGAGAATTCACCCTATTCCAACCATTGAAATAAGGATTATAATTCACCGGAATTTTATCGTCCAGTAAAAGAAGTTTGAAATCAGAACCGGTAAAAGTGCTGTTTGGGCTTTTTGACACCAGCCTGGAACCGCTCATGGATGAGGATGGAGGATTTGTAGAAGGGTTAACACATCCCGGCGACTCATAGTTAAAATAAAATATCCATTGTGAATAGTCTGAAGTACTTGCATTCTGGCCACAATGGTTGGCAGTCAGAAAGAAAGGTGTGCTGTCCTGACTGACATTATTGATCAGGGATCCGGTACACCAGAATGAGAATCCCCCATCTTTCAGCAATATTCGTGCAACACCCCGTTTTTCCCTTTGCCAGTCCTGCCCCTCAGGACAATTCACATTGACTTCGCATTCACCTGAATCTCCAAAACCCCTGCTTTCTTCGTTCAGCAAAAAACCAATATGCCGGTGTGCATATAATACTTCATCAATAAAAACCCCGGCCATTTGTGTTACATTCCCCGGTTCATGATATTCCAAAATACATTCATCACCCGGAACCAACTCAGTAGCAAAATAATCTTTGTTTATATTATTACCGGAAGTAAAAGCCCCGATCACATGACTATGAGTGGGATCGTAAATGAATAATCTACCTCCGTCAGGAATGTCAAAATCATTGTAATACAAACCCAGGGCCAGTGCACCTTCAACCCTGATCCCGAGCCGGCAAATTTTACTTCCGTCGGACAAAACCGACCAGGTTCCTGTTTCGCTCAACGACAAGCCAACAGGCAGTATGGGGCCAATACGTGGTGGGGATAATTACTTGTCGTGATTTTTCTCGATCCTTAGCAGTTGATCATCAGGTTTTTTTATTGTTACAACCTTGAAATTGCTTCCAACTGCCGGATATTCAAAACTGGGCGGTATACCCCCATAGCTGATCTGAGCCAGAAGGTTCCCATTGACAAAGACAAAGAATAAAACAAATAGTGTTTTATATAAGTTCTTCATTAAAAATATCGCAGCAATATAAAGTTCATTCCGAAATATTCAGGACAAGGTTCAAAGTTGAAGTAAATACAAAAAAAAGACTATCTCAAAATATAAACTTTTCTGTTCAGGATCTTATTTTCAAATTCGATGGCCATAAAGTATATGCCATTTGGCTGATCTGACAAATCAATCTCAAACTGGCTACCTGACTTATCAAATTCAATATGTCTGATCTCCTTACCAAAGGCATTGTATACTTTAACGAATTGCAACACAGAAG
>JAUWGC010000045.1 GCA_030606625.1 Bacteroidales bacterium
TATAAAGATCCGGAGGGCACCAGCAATGTATTTCGAGGTGGTTGGTTTCATTCGGGTGACTTGGCTGTATGGCACCCTGACGGTAACATCGAACTGCGTGACCGCTTAAAGGATATCATTATTTCTGGTGGTGAAAATATCTCAACTATTGAGGTCGAGCAGACAGTGGCTAAACATCCGGCCGTTTTGGAATGTGCCGTAATCGCTATCCCGGATGAGAAATGGGGTGAACGCCCTAAAGCTTTTGTTACCCTGAAAAAGGGAGCAAGCTCCACTGAAACAGAAATTATTACATTTTGCAAGGACCGGATAGCTCATTTTAAATGTCCGGCTGAAATCGAGTTTGGTGAGCTTCCTAAAACCGCAACCGGTAAAGTACAAAAATATATCCTGCGCGAAAAAGAGTGGGATAAACATAAAAAACGGATCAACTAACACTTGTCACTGATCACTGGTCACTGTTCACTGACTATTATATTAAGCACAG
This sequence comes from Bacteroidales bacterium, assembly GCA_030606625.1. Classification (GTDB taxonomy): domain Bacteria; phylum Bacteroidota; class Bacteroidia; order Bacteroidales; family B18-G4; genus JAUWGC01. Next base: position 488 of record JAUWGC010000045.1, read on the forward strand.
AAATTTCCTCTCCCGGCTTTCCGGTTTTGCTTATCTTTGTGTTATCTGCCAGGGATAAATATATATACAGTAAAAAATGTCTGAAAAGAAAAAATTATTTCTGCTCGATGCTATGGCCTTGATCTACAGGGCCTATTTTGCATTGAATAAAAATCCCAGGATCAATTCCAAAGGGATGAATACTTCAGCCATACTGGGTTTTGCCAATACCTTGTATGATGTTTTAAAAAACGAACAACCCACTCATATTGGCGTGGCATTTGATACATCTGCCCCAACGCTGAGATCTGAAGAGTATCTGGAATACAAGGCTAATAGACAGAGAATGCCTGAAGATATTGCTGCTTCCCTGCCTTATATCATGAAACTGATTGAAGCATTTAATATACCTATCCTTGCAGTTGATGGCTACGAGGCAGACGATGTGATCGGAACCCTCGCCAAAGAAGCGGAAAAGAAAGGATTTATAACTTATATGATGACCCCTGATAAAGATTTTGGGCAGCTGGTTTCGGAAAATACCTTCATCTATAAACCTCCCAGGATGGGAAATAAAGCAGAAATTCTCGGAGTTGATGAGATCTGCCACAAATACAAGATAAAACAGCCTGAACAATTAACTGAGATAATGGGATTATGGGGTGATTCATCAGATAATATTCCAGGTGTTCCGGGAGTAGGGGAAAAAACTGCTGTCAGGCTGATCAGTGAATATGACACAATTGATAATCTTATCACTCATACAGATGACCTGAAAGGAAAATTAAAAGAAAATATTGAACAATATATACAACAGGCATTTTTATCAAAACATCTCGCAACTATTATCCTTGATGTGCCTATTGATTTTAACGAAGAAATACTGGAAGTCCGGAAACCGGATGATCAGGCTTTAAAAACCTTATTTGACGAATTGGAATTCAGGGTATTTGCCAAACGTGTGTTCACTGACCTTGTTGCTGAGAAACCCGGCCATAAAGCAGATGCTGAGCAAGATCTTTTCAGTATGCTGGCCGGGGACGAATCAACCAGTGCTACAAAACTGACCATTAATGATATAAAGCACAATTATTATCTGGTTGATACCCCGGATAAGAGAATAAATCTTATTAAAGACTTGGAAAGCAGGCCATCATTTTGTTTTGATACTGAAAGTACAGGGTTGGATACAAATAAGGCAGACCTGGTGGGAATTGCCTTTTGCTTTAAGCCTAAAGAAGCGTATTACCTGCCTTTGCCGGATGACAGAAATGATGCTATCCGGATGCTCAATGATTTCAAACCGGTTTTTGAAAATGAAAAAACTGAAAAAACCGGCCAGAATCTTAAGTATGATATTTCATTATTAAGGTGGTATAACATTGAGGTCAAAGGCAAGTTGTTCGATACAATGCTGGCACATTACCTGATTGAACCGGATCTTCGTCATAACATGGATTATTTGGCTGAAACCTACCTGAATTATAAACCGGTCTCCATTGAAACCCTGATAGGCAAAAAAGGCAAGCAACAAAAGAGCATGCGAACGGTGGACATCGATACTCTCAAAGAATATGCTTGTGAGGACGCTGATATTACCCAACAATTGAAATTGGCCTTTGAACCAATGCTGGTCGATACGAAAACTGATAAACTTTTTAAAAATATTGAAATTCCATTGGTGCCGGTGCTTGCTTCTATGGAAGCTGAGGGTATTAAACTGGATACATCAGCGTTAAAAGAATATTCTGTTGAACTGGAAAAGGATATTATTAAATTGGAGAAGGAAATTTATGAACAGGCCGGAGTTGATTTTAATATTTCGTCGCCAAAACAGCTCGGAGGAATCCTGTTTGAACGATTAAAGATCACTGACAAACCCAAACTAACAAAAACAAAACAATATTCCACTAGTGAAGATGTATTGATAAAACTGGTCAATAAGCATCCGGTTATTAAGATGATACTGGATTACAGGTCACTGACAAAATTAAAATCCACTTATGTTGATGCGTTGCCCGCCTTGATCAATCCCAAGGATGGAAGGATACATACATCATACAACCAGGCTGTGGCTGCTACGGGCAGGTTAAGCTCAAACAATCCGAATATGCAGAATATCCCGGTACGAACGGAGAGAGGAAGAGAGATCAGGCGTTCATTTGTCCCCAGGGATGAAAATCATGTTTTGCTTTCAGCGGATTATTCTCAGATAGAGCTAAGGATCATGGCCGAACTGAGCCAGGATGAAAACATGATGGAATCTTTCAGAAATGATGAAGATATACATTCTGCAACTGCGGCAAGGGTTTATGGCGTTCCAATAGATGCTGTGACGAAAGACATGCGCCGTATGGCAAAGACCGTCAATTTTGGGATCATTTATGGCATATCGGCTTTTGGTTTGTCAGAAAGGTTGAATATTCCACGAAGGGATGCAGCAGATATCATCGATCAATATTTTGCACAATATCCCGGCGTCAGGAATTATATGGAAAAGACCATCGACTTTGCCCGTGTACATGGTTATGTTGAAACCATTATGGGGAGACGCAGATATTTGAGGGACATCAATTCAAACAATGCTACTGTTAGAGGATTTGCTGAAAGAAACGCAATCAACGCTCCCGTTCAGGGTTCATCTGCTGATATGATCAAGATAGCTATGATTAACATTTATAATGCTATTAATGATAATAACCTGAAATCCAAAATGATCCTTCAGGTCCATGATGAACTTGTATTTGATACATATAAAAAGGAGATTGAAATTGTTAAAGAGATTGTCCTGGATAAAATGGTGAACGCAATACCTGTGAGCATACCTATTAAGGTCGATATGAATACAGGTAATAACTGGCTTGAAGCCCATTGACTCCTGTAATTTTACTAAACGGTTTGCCAAAATATCAAGATCAGTTTAACAAATTATTAAAAAATTGTTAAAAAGTTTTTTATTATCATAATAGGCCTGTTGATCTCAAGATAATAAATTTTTCAACCATCTATTGTTGATAAATTTTTCTATATTAACCTTTACAATTACTTATCTTCGCCTTATATTACCATTATCTCCCCGGCGAGCACAATAACCATATAATCACACAGTTATAAATTGTTAAATAATTAAATTGCTGACTAATGACCAATGACCTTTTTATAAATATTGAAAGAGAACAGGATAAGAAAAAAGGAAATTTATTATATGAAAAGGTTTTAAAGGAGAGGACCAGACCTGAGATACATAATCTTAATACTAATTTAACAAAAGCTAAAGATCAATCCGCCAAACCGGCGAAGGAAGAAAAACCCGGATCTGAACGGCAAATATACACCTGTAAAGAAGTTATTGAGAAGGCAACGGAATATTTTAAGGGGGATACACTTGCTGCCAGCGTATGGACTAATAAATATGCTTTGAAAGACAGCGAGGGGAATCTGTTTGAGCTGACCCCGGATGATATGCACAGAAGACTTGCAAGGGAGATTGCAAGAATTGAACAAAAGTATCCTAATCCCATAAGCGAAGAGGAGTTGTATTATCTTTTCAAAGATTTTAAGTATATTATTCCACAGGGAAGTCCGATGGCTGGGATAGGAAATGATTTCCAGATCTCGTCTTTGTCCAATTGTTTTGTGATCGGCCTCGATAAGAATGCTGATTCTTATGGTGGCATACTGAGAATAGACCAGGAACAAGTTCAACTTATGAAACGCAGGGGAGGTGTCGGGCATGATCTTTCTCACATTCGCCCCTCTAGCAGCCCGGTAAAAAATACGGCCATTACCTCCACTGGTATTGTTCCTTTTATGGAACGCTATTCTAACTCCACCCGTGAAGTTGCCCAGGATGGAAGAAGAGGAGCTTTAATGCTCTCTATTTCTATTAAACATCCTGATGTTGAGGAGTTTATTGATGCAAAACTTATACAAGGTAAAGTTACAGGGGCTAATCTCTCTGTCAAGATTGATGACGAGTTTATGGAGGCTGTCATTGCAAATAAAAAATATGTTCAGCAATTCCCGATTGACAGCAAAAAACCGGTAGTAATCCAGGAGATCGATGCCAGAAAATTGTGGGACAAGATCATCCATAATGCATGGAAGTCTGCTGAGCCAGGAGTGCTCTTCTGGGATACCGTTATCCGGGAGGCATTACCTGATTGCTATGACGACCTGGGTTATAAAACTGTTTCAACAAATCCCTGTGGTGAAATACCATTATGTCCTTATGATAGCTGCCGCCTGTTGGCTGTCAATCTTTACAATTACGTGGATAACCCATTTACGGAAAAAGCAAGCTTTAATTCGGAGTTATTTACACAACATGTTCATTATGCTCAACGGATAATGGATAACATCATTGACCTGGAAGTAGAAAAAATAGATGGGATACTGGCAAAGATAAAATCTGACCCTGAAGATGAAGAAACCAAATTCATTGAAAGAAAACTTTGGGAAAATATCAGGGAAAAGACCATTGAGGGAAGGCGAACAGGCATAGGGATTACTGCTGAAGGAGATATGCTGGCTGCTTTAGGGTGCCGATATGGTTCCGAAGCTGCAATAAATTTCTCTGAAGAAGTTCATAAACAAATGGCCATCGAAGTTTATCGCTCATCAGTTGATTTGGCAAGGCAAAGGGGTCCTTTTCCAATCTATGACGTGAATAGGGAAAAGGATAATCCGTTCATTAACAGGATAAAAGAAGTTGCCCCGAAAATGTATGAAGAAATGAGGATCCATGGACGCCGTAATATTGCTATGCTTACAATCGCACCGACAGGAAGTGTTAGTATCTGTTCCCGGACAACCTCCGGTATAGAGCCTGTTTTCCAGGTTACATACAAAAGGAGAAAAAAAGTGAATCCCAATGATAAGAATATTAATGTAGATTTTGTCGATGAAGTGGGAGATACCTGGGAAGAATACAACGTATTCCACCCAAAATTTGAAACATGGCTTGAAATTAATGGTTATGATGTTAAAGAGGTTAAACAGTTTTCAGATAATAAACTGGCTGATCTGATAAAGAAATCACCTTATCACAAGGCTACATCAAGTGATATTGACTGGGTTAACAAGGTGCGGATGCAAGGCTCCATTCAAAAATGGGTTGACCATTCCATCAGTGTTACTGTCAATATTCCCAAAGATACTTCAGAAGATATGGTAAGTAAGATATACACAACAGCATGGGAGAGTGGCTGTAAGGGAATGACAATTTACCGTGAGGGTTCAAGACCGGGAGTTCTGCTCAGTTCTGAAGTTCAGAAAAAAAATGACCCATACGAATTTAAAGAGACCAATGCTCCACGCAGGCCAACGATCCTGGATGCAGATGTTGTAAGATTTCAGAATGAACGTGAAAAGTGGGCAGCTGTGGTTGGCCTGATGAACAAAAAACCATATGAGATCTTTACAGGAAAAGCAGAAGGTTTCTTCCTGCCCAATTGGGTGGAAAAAGGATGGGTTATAAAAAGTAAAAAGGAAAATGGCAAAAGCAGGTATGATTTCCAATTTCTTGATAAGGATGGATATAAAATCACCATGGAAGGATTATCACGGCAATTTAATAAAGAATACTGGAATTATGCAAAACTAATCTCGGGAATCATTAGACATGGCATGCCGATGCCTTTTGTGGTAGAACTGGTTAGCAATCTTGTATTTAATGATGAAACCATCAATACATGGAAAAATGGTGTTGTCAGGGCTTTGAAGAAATATATTCCGGATGGTACCAAGGTTTCCAAACAAAAATGCCCGGAATGTGCAGAACAGGGAAATCTTATTTATAAGGAGGGTTGCCTGACTTGCATAAACTGTGGTTACTCCCAATGTGGGTAATGTATAAATCAGGTAATTTTAATGCTGTTTAGTTATTGTAATATAAATTTAACAGGTAAGTTGTATTGAACTCTTACCGGTTTTCCTCTTTGTTTGCCCGGAGTCCATCTTGGCATATTTCGTATCACGCGTACAGCTTCTTCGTCGCATCCGCCTCCAATTCCTCTTAGAACTTTGATACCTGAGACCTTGCCGTTTTTTTCAATAACAAAAGTGACCCAAACGGTTCCCTGAATAACACTTTCTTTAGCCATTTGAGGATATTCGATGTTTGCTCCAAGGTATCTATACAATGCAGCATCGCCGCCACCCGGAAAAATAGGCATGGATTCAACGACCATGAAGATAGGTGCATCTTCATCAGATTCTTCCTCATCAACTTCGATAGGAACATATTCTTCAACTTCTGTTTCTTGATCATCTTCAATATCAATTTCGATATCATCTTCAACTTCGACATCATCTTCAACCACATTGATCACAATTACCTTCTTGGGAGGAGGAGGTGGTGGTGGTTTTACTTTTTGTTCGGTTATTGGGATGATTTCTTCATCAATATTTTCAACGATTCGTTCGCCAAAACCATCGGTGGATTTTTCATAGGTTTTCCATTCGAAGGCTAACAGGATAAAAGCCAGTGCAATTATCAGTCCTATCTGTCTGAAGATGAATTTTTTATTTTCAAGATCGGCTTTGGAAGATTTTTTTGGATCCATGATATCGTGTTTTAATTTATTACTCCCTGTCAATGATTTGAATAGGCTAAAATATCAATTTATTTTTAAAGATTCTAATTTTTTTGTTATATTTTGTTTTAAATATATGGTAAATCAAGTATCCTGATAAACAGCCCAGGAAATTAGCAGCAAAATCGTATATATTCGCATTTCTTCCAATGAATATATACTTTTGCATCATCTCTGTAATAGCCCCAAAAATTATGCCAATAAACAGTGCATAAACTATATAATGATAACGCAAGCCCGGAAACCGGTATTGTTTTTTAAATCCCAATAGCAGTAAGTACACGAATATTCCAAATATAACAAGATGGATGATTTTATCTGGTCCGAGCCATTCCCAAAAGCCTGCAACACGGGGAATATAATTACCGGGAATACCGGTTATCACGAATATTAAGATTAGCCAGAGAAATCCAGGCCAGTTATATCTGATAAACATCGTATCTGTCAGGCTTCAATAAGCTCCTTATAACCGTCAGCATCGAGCAGGTCATTCAACTCACCAGGATCTGAAATCTTTATCTTGATGATCCATCCTTCTCCGTAAGGATCTTTGTTCACTATCTCAGGGTTGGATTCAAGGGCTTCATTGAATTCAAGAACCTCACCTGAAAGGGGCATGAACATGTCGGAAACTGTCTTTACAGCTTCGATGGTCCCAAATGGATCCTCCCTGCTAAGGGTCTCACCAACTGTTTCTACTTCTATAAAGACAATATCTCCTAATTCCTTTTGAGCAAATTCCGTGATACCAATAATCCCTTCGGTACCTTCAATTTTTAACCATTCGTGTTCTTTTGTGTACTTTAAATTATCTGGTATATTCATGATTTGTAATATTATGTTTATGTGCTCAAAAGTATATTTTTTTTAAAACAAAATACAAGTTCTTACAAAGAATTTTGTGATGTATTGAGGTCGTTTTTGTTTCTATTGTGCCAGTGAGAACCTCAGGCTGATACCGCCATTAGTTGTGGCAGTGCGGTATTGATTTGAAACAAACGGATTATTCACTATCTTATCAAAGAACAGCCTGATCGTCAGCTTATCACTAAACGCATAATCCACTGTTGCATTGATGGATAATATTTTTTGTCCTGCAGAAATCTGGTTCACATCCTCGTCGATCCTTCGCAGGATGGTCTTGTTGCTACGGATAGAGAAATCCAATTTGATGTTCAGGTCGCTTTTATACCGCCGTTTTCTTCCACCGCCACCAATAGACTTAATGGAAAAAGACAGGTTCTTGAACCTGTATCCAATGCCAACTATAAATTCGGTACTCTTAACTTCTGTAACTTGATTATTGGCAAAGCTTAAAGTCAGGTTCCTGGATCTTTTGAATTCTACTTTTGTCAGTAAGTCATTTTGCCAGGTCATATCAATGGAAAGGAGGGGTGAAAATTGCTCGGTAATGGATATCTGGCCGAGGTCATACCGGGATACATAATTATTGGAAAATAGATACAGTTCGGCCGGAGATCCATCAACCTCCATATAATTAAGATTCGAAAGGAAGTTATTAATGGTATATGTTGAACGGTATGCATGACTTATGTTAACTTTTTGTAATACACTTTTAATGGATGCTATCCTGGTAAGGCCGCTGTATGTTATACGCCAATTTGGCAAAGGAATTCTTGGAAACATATCCAGTTTTGTCTTATCAGGTCCTTTGCCTGTGTATGCTGCACGGAATGAATACATCAGCACATCAGATGAAGTAGGACCATATCCATATGGGTAATATGACCCGGTGATAGAATCATACACTGGTTCTTTGCCGGCATTGTTGGGGTTTTCACTTGCAAGCTTGTAAGCAATCTCCGGTATGTAAGCTTTTAAATCGTTAAACGCATCAGATGAGTTGTTTTCACCGGTTTTTTCAAACGATGTCCCGATGGAAATATAAGACATACTGAAACTTCCTGATTCCATGGGGGAAAAGGTGCTGAAATCGCCCAGGGAATCTGCGCGGAAGTATTCCTGTCTGCTTTTTGCATAATTTCTGTCTGCCGTCAGCTCTATTTTCAGGTCAGGGATGATCTCAATAGTTGTCCTGAAAGTAAAAATATCCGTATGTTTCTTCATAAAGGATTGGTTGAGCAAGGTGTCCCGGGTAATCCATCCGTTCTTGACTGCATCTGGTCTGATATCTTTTTGACTTCCAAAAACAAATCCAAAACCGGGAGCTACCGTACTCATATCATTTCCCATAAAATTAGGCTCGGGCATGAATCCGGGCAGCAAGGTGCCATTTGTTTCGGAATAAGTAATAGTTGCTTTTTTGACACTCATCAGTACCCGTAATATTCCTTCACCAATGATCTTAAAATAGTTTTTGCTTGGTTTGGTTTGTGTGGTATCCTGTTCTTCCTCCCCGGGTTGCTGACCTGCAGGGCCGGTTCTTCCCCGGTCAGGACCACCTCCTCTTGGCCCGCTTCCTTTTCTGTTAATACTTTTCAGATATTTACTTTTATTGTATAGCTTATCAAAAGTTAAATTACCGTTCAGTTGAACTGTGTTGGAGTTTTCAATCTGGTTCCCAAGGCGTTTTTGTATGGATAGGGGAGAAGCTGTCCAACCGTAATTGCTTTTATAATTTCCAGTTGCCCCTATCCAATCCATTAAAGGTAGTTTATCGATAGGGATCTTATAATTTAAAGTAAAATTTTGCACATATTTGTTCATTTTTCCACCACTGAGAAGCTGATTCTTCACATTGATTGTATCTGCTGCATCACGATCATAATATTCACTGTTTTTATCATTGCTTCCCGGAGGTTCATTGATATAGGCATTGGCATTGGCATTAAACTCCAGGGTGAGTGCTTTTGTCAGATCAAAACGCAGGTTGTAATTTCTACTCCAGTCCCATTTTTTTACAAAGGTTGGAACGATCTTGATCAACCCGGCACTTTTATTTCTAAGTTGTGTTTCACTTAACCGGTGGTACATCTCTGTCTGGAATGTAAATGATTTGGGGATATAATAGAAGTTAAAATCCTTAATGATTTTCAAGGATTTTGACTTTGATATAAAACCCACACGTTCAAAGGGCCTTATATTTTTCGGAGAAATATTGAAATTATACCCCAGGCCTCCCCGGTGTTCTTTAAGGATATCATATTTAATGTCGATGTTGCGTGAATACATCACAGAATATGCATAGGTGGCATTGAAATTCTCAATGTCGTAAATTCTGGGTTTCCTTGAGGCACCTACACGGTCCTTTCTCACATTGATAAAGTTAATGTTTGTCCTTTCGGTGAAATCCTGAGATATTTGTTTGATAGAATCCTGCTGGGCTTTGGAATCATAGGTTTTGATATCTTCTTTAAGCTTGATATCAGGATCCATTGGGTTATATTCAGGATTGCTTGTGGTTTGTGAGTAATCAAAGTGCATTGGGATTTTTATACCTGATTTTTCGGGAAAGAATTTTCCTAACTCCAGGTCGGTGGATAAATCGAATTGGGAAATGGATTCCTTCTGGGTTTCATCTAACTTTTGTTCCAGGCTGCCGAAACCAGGTGTGCTATATGCACCTGAGAATACCACACGGCCAAAATCGGCCAGGTCAATACGTAAAGTTCCTGTTGCAGCACAACCATTTTTTTTGTTAAAATCAGTTAATCTTAGCTCGTTCACCCATATTTCTGCACATTTTCCTTCTGGTTCCGTTTCCCCAGGTTTCCTTGGGTTCCTGACACCGATCATGATGGCTGTTACATCGGAAATGCTGGGTACGCCTAAAACAGTAATTTTATTGATGCCATCATATTCTATGTAAGGTATATTTGGGGAAATATTTGAGTTGGGATCACGCATGATTATATTTCGATGGTGCTTTATATTCACCAAAGCTTCAAGGTCTACATCAAACCGGTTATTGTATGGCCATATCTCATTGGGGTCTGAAGTACCCCAGGGTGTGAAGGATAATGGGACTTCATATTCATAATAGTTTTCTGTGAAATCTGACCCCAAACGAATAAAAGCTGTCAGATCTCCGTATTCCAGCTCCTGGTTTGCCTTCGATTTTTCGGCATGTACAAACATTTGAAGTTTTTTGTATTGTCTGAAATCGAAATCTGTGGTTTTATATGCTGCCCTTGCATCACCGTCAATAAGTTCGCAAACCTTCAATACCATAGCCTGTTCATTCAACCTGATCAGGTTGGTTGTTCCAAGGTTGATCTCTCTTTCGATACCGGGTGGAATAACATATGGGATTGGAATTCTCATTCCATTTTCTTCAATGTTAACTGTGGAAATATCGAAAGAGGTAGTACTTTGAACGTCATCGGGAATGTAATCCCCAGGGGCAAAAAGATCATGTTTGTATTTGCGCCATTCGCCTCTGACAAGCTCCAGGGTGGCGAAACGAAGAACTATAGGTTTTTTAAAATCTTTGGCAAACATACGCAGGAAACGGATAGATTTGAAATCCTGGATGTTGCCAACAACTTTTGTGGGCTGACTTATTGGTACCTTGAACTGATACCAGTGAACATTTCCAATATCACCATTGGACAAAGGGATTCCCTGGGCATAATAAACATCGCTTATAAAATTTTCGCCGACTACCATCTTATCCGGATCCAGATCGATTTCATATTGAAAATACCTTTCGGCTTCACTGAGGGTGTTGTCACGGTTGATATCTTCCACATTGGGTAATGTGGTTGCAGCGGTAGGATAGCTTTCGGGGTTTTGTTCATCTGTCGGGGAGTTTCCCTCAGGCCCGTTGAAATTCTTATATCTTTCCAGAACGCTTGTGTACTCTGTATGATTATCATAATCTGACCCCCTGAAGTAATGATAATTATCTGTGGAAGGGTCATTAAAAGCCTTGAGATAGGCTCCCGAATTAGGACCAAAGATATCGGAGATAGAGTCAAGGTAAGGGTGCATACCATTATCGGAGTTAAAAAATGACCTTTCGTCAGTATCGCCCAAACCGTCATATCCAACATCCTGATATGGCCTGGAAGCGGGATCGTTGTCAAATGCTTCTACCAGTGACTGGAGTGTTGGTATTCTTCCCCAACCCGTAGTATCCACATTGGTGACAGTGGAACTTGTTGGCAACCCGTTCTCGTAACTTTTCCTTGAATCCATAAGTATATCTTCAGAGATATCACCCAGGTTGAAGTATAGTTTACCCGGATTATCAGCATCTTCCGTGAATGGATCCATTATCCAAAACTCAATGTATTCAACATTGGTAGCTTCGAAGTCAGTTGACTCAATCTCACGCATAATACCACCCCACCGGTTATCGGGGTCTTTGAGGGAACCATCCTCATTAATACCGCTGGAATATGCAGAAGAACTTACATCATAGTTATAGGGTCCTTTTTCTTCGGGATAAAAAGCAAAGTTGAACACCGGAATATTTGTCGGTGTACCTGATATCACGTCTATATTTGGAAAAACCTCGGTTTGAAGTATTTGCCGGACAGAATTTTTTGATAATTCGTTCTTATTAACATTAGACGGAACGAGATTATTGTTTCTGTCATAAAACAAGGGATCGATGATGTACCATGCAAGCTTTGCCCTGTTCTTACCGGAGTTGATCTGGTGTAAAAGGTTAAAGGATATTTCTGTTTCCGGGAAAAGATATGGTTGTCCCTGGGGAATACTTGCCAGGAACCACATGCCAAAGTTTTTAAGATCAATTGTTGATTTTGCTCCTTCAAAGTCGTCGATATAAGAAGTACCTGTTTTACCAATAGTTTTGGAGTGCCCTGGCATAAAGTGAGCAAATTCACCGCTAATTGTAACGTTTGATGGGGCCTTTGTTTCAATAAACGGTATTTTATCCACGAGTTTTGAGATGAATCTTGATTTGGTCTGATAATTGAGATCCATCCCCCAGATGGTATTTGAGATCGGGTCATTGCCATAGCTTACCTTTTGTGTCAATGGTCTTTCGGTAAGATTCATAATGGTTGCCCCTATGTGAAAATCCCTGCTGAACTCATGATCAATATGAGCCCCCATCAATCGCTTGGTCTGAAGGTTGAACAACATAGTATTTTCCATAGAGATGTTGATCGGGGTGCCTGAATTCAAAATACCTTCATTTATGATCCTTACCCTTCCCAGTGTGTAATCAACGGTATAATCAACATTTTCGGTAAGCACTCTCCCGCCTGCTGTTACTTTAACTGATCCTTGCGGGACATTAAAAGCATTTAATGATATTTCATTACCGGCAGAAGACCGGTAAAATCCTTCGATCAGGTATTTATTTTTATCAGGGTATTGCTCTGCTCCTGTTTTTGTCAGAGTATAAAGTGAATCATAGCAATATCTGTTTGCCAGGCTCGAGTCACCACCTGCATCAATTATTTTATCTCTCAGGTAGCTGCCGAAAGGTTCGAGAACGGTAAAGAAGATTTTTCCGTTGGATGATTGAATAGTTCCCCCATTGGTGGCTGCCCCATCAATGAAGTCAAATACTCCATCTGGCGGAGGATTGAGCAAGGAATTCAAATTATCGAGATTGAGGACCTGGATCAATGGAACACCTTTGATGCCTTCAGGTCCTTCGGTGAAATATCCTGTAGGAACACCGTTATTGTTGCCGGAATAAAGGATGTTCAGAGTGAAATTATCGCGATTTACCTGGTAAGCACCAATGGAATAAACGTTTTTCATCATCAGGTTCCACATTGGGAGTCGAGTGTTTAAAGAAACACTTTTGAGCATTTTTACTATAAGGCAGTTTGGTGCAGCAATACCCTGGTCGGAAAACTCACCAACCTGAAATACCGTATCATAACCAATGACAGTATACTGATAGGAAACTGCAAGGGTTTGGTCTGGGTTTAGCGTGGTGTTCAATGAAATAAAGCCAAGCTTGGAGTTAAATACGTATTCAGATTGGTTGAGTTTTCTGGCAACCTCAACTTTTTCAAAATCTTCCCCCGGTACAAATCCGAAAGTGCCTTTCAGGTAATTTGTTACAGTATTGATATTACGGACACGTGCTGTATCGATTTGTTGTAAAAGGTCATTGGAAATATTTGAAGGCAGAAAATTTCCGGGTATTTTGTGAATGACATTGGTATTGTAAATATGGGCATACTCGCCCAGGTCCTGAAATGCAACAATATTTCTGTTTTCTGTTACAGCAGCACCAATGTTGGTAACCCATACTTCAACACGTGTAATATTAATGTCGGATGATATTATTGGCAGGTCTTTTAATCCTCTTTCATAATTATCCCTGAAGTAATGTGCAAGGAAGAAATGTTTGTTTTCATCATAGTCAACTGCTGTTAAGCTGAAATCGTTTGTTTGTGCACCTCCTTGTACTGTAACAGTTGATGTTTCGCTTTCTTGCTGGGAGAAGACACCGGTGATGGAAGTGCGTCCGAACTGGAGTTTAGCCTTAATACCAAATAAGCTCTGGCTGCCGTTAATGAGGGTTGTGGTTAGTGGTAAGCTGACATCACCTCCTTCAATAAGCTTTATGATCTCATCCTCTTTACCTTCGTATTTTAATTGTAATTTATTTTCAAAATCGAAGGTGGCTTCTGTATTGTAATTCGTCCTGAATTCAATCTTATCACCAATTTTAGCGACGACATTCATCTGGATTTTTTCCTGGAAGTCAAAATTGGTGGTCTTCCTTTGTCTTACATTCAGGGTGGGATTATCAGTTCTATTATGCAAGATCCCAAATATGAGTTCTGCTGAACCCTGGGGGCGAATATCAATTGTACTGCTTCCGAAAATAGTTTCAAAAAATTTACCACCTATATAGATCTTGGGAATGATTCCTTCGCCTTTATCAAATCCGGATGAGGACAAAGATCGCTCCTTCCAGTAATTTTTCAGAGAGTTTTTCAATTCATAATCCCTGTATTCGTCGAATGTCATATAGGTTGGATTCCTATATTCAAAATCCCCGATCTTATTAGTGAATTTGTATTGGTTTGTTTCAGGATCATATTCTACATCGGTTTTCAGATTGGATGGATTACTGAGGAACAATCCATGAGTATCGCTTTGGTAAAACATGAGGTCGTCCTGATCCTGAAATGGATATATCAGGTTGATAGGTTGTATGGTATCATTATCAGGAATACTATCTGGCGGAGATATATGGGTGATATTAAATATAAACCCTTCTGCGGAATGTATATTAGCAGGGATATCCCAGACAATTGATAATAATGTCAGGACAATGACTAATTTAGCAGCATATTTAATAGATCGTACCAACGACTATTTCTGGTTTAAACAGATATCCGGGTTTAGAATAAATTTTTGATATAATATATCATTACATAGAAATACCAGCATAGCATTAAATCCCTCATTCAGAGGATTTTTAATGCCTGTCTGATTATCACCTCTACCTTTAGGGAGGCTTCTCCCTCTGACAAACTGGCTGTTTGAAGTATTTTATCAACAGCTTTTTCCGCTTGAACTTTACTAAACCCAAGTATAGTTAAACCTGTTAACGCTTCTTGTTTTATCGTATTGTGCGAAATTGTGAATTTTTCTGTAGAAATCTCTACTTTTTCAAATTTATCTTTCAGGTCGACAATTATTCTTTCAGCAGATTTCACACCAATGCCTTTAATGGATTTTAACAGGGATACGTTTTTGCTGACAATGGCTTGCTGGATCTCATTGGGTGTGAAGGATGAAAGGATCAATCTTGCAGTGTTGGCTCCTATTCCTGAAACTGAGATCAGATTCTGAAACAGATTTCTTTCTTCTTCTTCCATAAAACCATACAAAAGCTGTGCATCTTCCCTAACCACATGATGTAACAGTAACTTGCATTTTTCTTTATTTTCCAGAAAGGAATAAGTGTGCAAGGAAATATGAACCATGTAGCCAATACCGTTTACGTCAATGATGACAAAGGCCGGATTTTTCTCTGCAAGTTTTCCTTCAATATAAGAATACATATAGATTTGGGTTGTATTATGATGTGTTGAATGTTAAGATAAAAGACAAAAGTAAAAAGACAAAAGTAAAAAGACAAAAGTGATGATTTTCAAATAACTCCT